>JADJRO010000002.1 GCA_016712145.1 Saprospiraceae bacterium | reverse complement strand
AATAAGTATGGCATTATAGATAATTCCGAAGGTGCGATATCACTGAAATCACATAAAATGCACAGATCACTGTTACTAGGTGGATAAATGCACCGTTAACCTATGTTGCAAAATTATGGATTCAGGAACAAATGGTGCGTGGGTAAAAGAATTGTAGTTGATATTAAGTAAACAACTATATAGGTTTTTCTTCATTATAGTCACTAATATAATTTATAGGAACGTCAGGAATTTAGGAAGGTAAAACTTGAGTATATTTGAATTCAACATCTGAAGATATAGTTACGGGATGACAAATTACTCAAAATTGAAGAAACCCAAAGGATCCAGAAATGGAAACTTTTACATTGGAGTCAGTTGGTGGACCCTTTAATTTTGGAGATTCAATAAGTTAAAATTGAGCACAATAAAATCTATATTTTAATAATTTATAACTAGAAATAAATTTTGCCCTCAGAACTATTCGTAATTATGATAACGAGTATTTGCATTTTTCATAATATTCGCCCCTAATTTTATACTGCTTGAATTTTGTAAAATGCACTGTTTAAAATTTTAATATATTAATAGACCCTTGATTCATTTTTTGTTGCAATCTTTAGAGACAAATCCTCATTGAACTATCAATCTGATCATTTTAAAACATGATACGTCTATTAATCTTATATTTTTTAATATTCCTGATTGACCATGCATGCAGAGTTGGAAGTTGGCCAATTTGCAAAAATCGAGCAGACCTCTTTTGCACTTAACCATTCTTTAGTGGTACCGTCGTTCCTTTTGGAATCAACTATAATAGTTTCAAGCCTCTTAACTACTTCATTAATCAGATACTGGAGTTGATCATTCGTTATTAGAGTAATTTCCATAATTTAATATTTGAATCAAATTTATGGCGAATGTGAGTAGGGAAAACATGAGATTCCTAAGATTGAAAAATTAATTGTTATAGCAATTTGATTTTGTCTATTTCAATTTTAAAATTATCTAAGAATTTGTAACTTTTTATCAGGCAGATTTAGTCCTAAGTTTAGGTCTTGTTTGGACGATAATTCAGTTTGTATTGAACCATGAGGTTCATTTATTAGTTTTTCAAGCAGAAATTCCAATCCCATTAGAAACATTATTTTTGTCCAAAACTTGCTTTAAAATTCAATTATGCCGAATTGATGTAGTAAATTCAATTTAAATGTTTGGTGAATTTTTTCTAAACTTTTTCCTGATAATTTTTCATTAGATCTATTCCAATAGTTTACAGGTATTTTTGACAATTCAAAGAAGTATGCAAATTAACATTTCTAAATATGGTATCTTATCTTTACTGTTTTCTAAACAAATTAATCTCTGCAATTTCTAATTTTAATGCATTTATGTGCTTTGGAGAATTTCAAGGTATTTGGATTCTTCTAAAGGATCATAGCTATTTATGAAAAGTCATTTTTCGTAAATCTTGTTCAAGTGAATAGATATATTCTTTAATTATAAGTACTCTATTTCTTCTTAAAGTCGGTCCACAGTTTTTATCATTTGAAGTTAACCTAGGTTTTTGTATTAATTTTTTCTTCAAATTTACTGACCAACTTAGTACGATTTTGATTAATTTCCTGTTCACTAGAAATTATCAAAAAAAGTACAGAATTATGATCCGTAATTTTAAACCATTTGGCCTGTATAGCTTATCTAAATAAATTTCTAAGTAAGATGGAAAACTTTTAAATTCTCATTTTCAATTATATCTTCAATAGTTTCTGTAAAATCTTTTATCTTTCTTATTAAATTCCATTACAGTCGGAATAATAAAGCTGAAATGATTGCATTTTTAAATTAAGGAGTTGCTTGTAATGATTTTGTTCGCAAAATTTGTAGAATATACATCTTCTAGTGGAAGTTTAGCCAATTGTTTATATATATCCTGTATTTTCATTTGAATAATTATTGATTATGAATTAAAATAATGATGATTCTCAAGTAATTTCGCATTTTCTTCTTCATCTATCATTATGTATTTCATAAAACTGGATTCAGTTTTATGTCCTGTAAATTTCATAATTGCAAGTGCAGGGATATTATCTTTAAACATTAATGTAGCTCCCTGTCCTTCGTGCTGTATGGGATGAAATAAGTTCAAACTTAGGATATTCATTAACCTCTGTTATTCCTCCTTTTGTTTTTTAATTTGAACTAAATTTGTGAATCCTGCTTTTTCTCCTATCTCTTTAATTTTAATGTTAAAGGTTTGTTCTGGCTATCTTTGGAAATCCATTTGGATATTTTATTCAGGAATTGTTTTTAAATTTGGTTTTATAGGGATAATTATTTTTTCTTTGCCTTTTTGTTGAATAAGGATTATTTTGTTGTCATGAATGTTTGTTTCGGTTAATTTACTATAATCACTCCATCTTGAGCTGTATAACACCCCACAAAAAGAGATCACGGATTAAGTTCAAGTTGGAATCTATTGGTAGGTCCAAATTATAAAGGCTTTCAAGCTTGTTCAGTCAATGCGATATTCATAACTCTTTCAGAAAGTGTATCAAATCTTCTATCCCTGAATATATTGTTTGTGTGAATATTTTCGTCCATTGACGCTTGGGAAACAACTTTTAATTGCTTAATTAGTCTGCCAATAAAATTTTTACTAAGTTTATTGGTATTGCCAAAAAGCAGAAAATCGTTATAAAACGTAATGGAGAGATCTGTCCATTTTAATTTTTGATTTTTGAATATTCAAAACTTTTTAACTGTTTACAAGAAGTCCAGAATAATTTTTTAATTGTAACCCAAAAAGTGTATCTATTACCTTACTTTTCCAGTTGCAATTGTCCTAGAGCCATTCCTAATTTCATAAATAAATGCAATTAAATAGTCACAAATGAAATTTTTATCAATTTTTTCACCATTAATTTCTTTTTAAGTTTTTTAGGACTTTCTTTATTGTGTTCTCAGATTGCTTAATATTAGCATTTAGTCGGTTTTTAAGATCTCGTTCATTTATAGCCTGACTATTGAATTTACAATTACTTAAATATCCATCAACTTCGTTGGTAATATTGTTCAATCTGATTTCAATATTGGTAAGCAATGAATCCAAATTAGGATCTGGGTTTTATATTCCCTGATTATACCTTTGTCTTTAATTGGTTTCTGATTGATTTTGTCCCACAATTCTGGGTATATTTTGACACCTGTTCCGTATATAAACCTCCCACCATTAAAATGGCTTCTGTATCGGATTGAAGTTTCTTTAGAAGGATCACCATTAGATTTTAATTCAAAGAAATGATTTTGTTTCATGAATAGAATTTATACTCAAATATAATATAAATATCCATTCAGGTGTAGTTTTAGGTGTACAAATTAGTTTATTATCCTTTATAAAGGGTGATAAAGTAAAATGCCTATATTTTCATAAAGCATTGATAATGAGACTAAAATAAAAATCCCTTTACCAGTAATTGATAAGGGGAAATACTTTTGAGGTCGAGAGCGGATTCGAACCGCTGTAGCAGCTTTTGCAGAGCTGAGCCTAGCCACTCGGCCACCCGACCTAAAAGGGAGGGCAAATATAGTAGATAAATACAAAAAGTAAACGGAAAATATTCAAATCCTGGGGGAAGGTTTAGCGGAATTTTATTTAAGAATTCGCTTTTTTTAAAGTCAACCGGAATGTATTACAGGATAATTTCAATGTCTAAAATTAGTAGAATTTAATTTTATGCTTGTAAATGAGGATGTTAAATATATAAAATATAAAATAGAACGGATTTCGAAAGTTCTTAAAACCCTAAATGAAGACACAGTCCATACTGATTTGAATGGATTTGGGGCTCTAAACGGAGGGCATTTGACCTCGAATTGCAATGAAACAATGCGCTGTTTAAATAGGGGTACAGCCAATATGCCAGTTTGGTTGAAAGGATGCCAATTCCAGCTCCCATCGTCACATCGGTCAACCAATGCCGGTTATTGAGAATGCGGAATGCTCCGGTACCGCTGGCAATAGTGTATCCTGCAATGCCAATCCAAATTGATTGCTCCCTGTATTCTTGCCACAATAATTCAGCACCAACAAACGCATTGGCAGTATGCCCTGAAGGAAAGGAGTTGTGCCCAGTTTTGTCAGGTCGTTCAATTTTTGTTGTATTTTTTAAACTAGAAACCACGCTAATCATTAAAATATAAGATGTGAGCAACACAAGGCTCCGCTCTTTCAAACTGTTTGTTCCTTGAATACCCATCAATTCTAATCCAAATGCACTGACAGCGGGAACATATTGTGCAATATCATCAATTGAAAACTTGCCATCTATATGCTCACTTACCTCTTCCCTTATTTCTCTATTTAATAATCGCAAGGAGGGAATATTTAAACCAACTATTCCATAAATAATTCCTGTACTTGGAATAATTAATTGTTTATAACTAAAATTAAGAAGTGGTTTTTTTTGTTGCCTTGTATTACTATCCAAACTGTAATTTACAAGTACGCTATTCTGACTAAAACAGGCAAGTTGTAAAATCAATAGCGTACAAATAATACCAATTTTTTTAATCATAAGAATATTTAGAAAACAAATCCAAACTGTTTGGAAATTAAAAAAAAACTATCCTGCAATTGACACGCCTATTAATTTACCTATACCAAAGGTGATGGCTGCGGCCATTAAGCCAAAAACAACTTGCCTTAAACCGGAATACCAAACATTTTTTCCAGTGAATAAAGTAATGGACGAACCAATTATAAATAATCCGATTGCACTCAATCCGGCACTGTAGAAAACGGCTTTCATGCCGCCAATAAAAAAATAGGGAATTACAGGAATTATGGCCCCAATCGCAAATAATATAAAAGAAGTAATTGCAGCTTCCATCGCTGAACCTTTTAATTCTTCCGGATTAATTCCTAATTCTTCTTTAACTAATAATTGGTGTGCCTGTTCTGTATTTTTAATCAATTCACTGGCCATTTTTCTAGCCTGATCTTCGGGAATTCCTTTAGCGATATAAATTAATGCCATTTCTCTTTCTTCTCCTTCCGGATTGCTTTCCAATTCATCTAGTTCCAATTGCATTTGATTTTCATAGAGCTCTTGCGAACTTTTAACCGAGATCCATTCTCCCAAAGACATGGATAAGGCCCCTGCCAATAATCCAGCCAATCCGGTCAACAATACTTCATTTTGTCCACTGGTTGCTCCGGCAATCCCCATGACTAAACTAAAATTGGAAACCAGTCCATCATTTCCTCCTAAAACAGCTGCCCGCAGTGCATTGCCTCCAACGGAACGGTGTCTTTTTTCAAATCGGGCAAGGCTTGTTCCAGATATCGTGGTATTCGTGTTAAGTATATTTTTTAAGATACTCACATGTGCAGTATCTGATATAGATGGATTTGTTTTCCCTTCAGATCTTGTTTTTAAAATAGCATTAGAAATACTTTTTTCAGTATCTAACAATACACCAAGAACATAATCGTTTCCGAAAAATTTTCCAACCAACTTTAAAGTTTTCGCTCTCCAGGATGGTTTAGGCAATTTTGAAAGTCCGATACTTTTTTTTGCAAGAAAAGCTTTTGCATGACCGGATTCAATGTCGGCCATTTCATGAAATACCTTTGCAACATTCGGATCACTTTCCGTTTCTGCTAAATAGGAATATAAAAAACCTGCATCTACTTCGGTTTGTATGTTTTTCTGATTAATCATGTTTGTATTCTCAAATTATAATTAAAATCTACCGAATGATACTAAAGGATCCGGATTTTTGTTTAGTTACTGCTGCTTGGTTTTCAACATAGCGTATTTTAAATTCTGCCAAGTACATATAGGTTTCAACTGGTGCTGGTAATGATTTATACTTCCCATCCCATCCAGTTTTGTAATCTCCTGTAAAGTCGTAAATAATTTGTCCCCAACGATTGTAGATTTTTATTTTATACTCTTCAATTACATCTCCGCATTTATTTGCTGGCCTAAAATCATTATTTAATTGATCGCCATTATCAGGTGTAAAGACATTTGGAAATTTTAAACAATCACAATCATCTACCAAAATAGCATTAAAATATTTAATGCCACAATCATCAAGGGTATCAAAGGCAACTTTTTGATAAATACCGGATTTGGTTAATATCGTATCACCATATTGAAAATGATCGCAAAAGTAAACAGTGTCTAATTCAATAAGGGTATCTGTTTTATAAATCTTAGAAAGGTTCAAACTTATTATCAAGCTGTCACAAGCTGCTTGACTCTTAAGTATCAATTGATACTTTCCAGGATTCGTATAGCTTTGATTGTGGAGTTTAAATTCTTTTCCGCAAAACTCCTGAGAGACAATGGCCGAATCGACCTTGATTTTTTTAATATCAATAATATATGTTGAATCGCAAACACCACCTTGTCCAGGAATTTTTAGCAAATTAATCCCCTCTTTGTCAAAATTATTTCCTTTAAAAGTAAAACTAGATCCTTCGCAAATGCTTGCAAAAACAGTATCTACAAACCCGGATTTTACAATCAGATTTTTAGTAATGCTTTTTACGACACAACTAAATTGTAAAACCCTTGTCACAGCATACGTTCCGGGATTATGAAATAAATAGTTAAGATCACCATCCTGACGAATGGTATCTTGATCAATGATCCAATAGCCTGTTCCTGGACCGGCAGATTGATCTATAAACTGAACTTCACCAGGACAAGTTGTAGTTGGTGCATCAAATTCTGGGGTCAGTAAAGGAATTTCTTCGCATAAGGTAAATTCTTTTAATAAAGAATCCTTGTAGTTACTATAATCAATGATTCGATGTCCTGATTTTAATTGATAACTAAAGTCAGCTATCTGCCAGGTGGGTTTGTAAATAGCCAATTCTGGAGTTACATCGATATCATGACAACCGGAAAGAAATTGATTATCTGTTTTGATTATCAAACCTTGACTGACATTTTTATCAGTATATGCTCTTGAAAATCCACCCAATAATACAGAACCCATGCTGCTTTTTCGCACACGGGTATACTGCGAGCCGTGCATATTGTATAAAAGGGCTTTACGAATACTACCATCTTTTCGAATTACGTACAAGGCATTTTTATTTGGTGCACTTGGACCTGAAATATCGTGAGATGAAAAAGACAAGGTACTCACACCAATTGCGTAGTCACCATTGTTTAAAAGAGCAAGTCCCTCTCCGATCGTGCTAAAATCTCGTCCATTGTTAACTTCATAAACATTTGCAAATACGGTATTCATTGCACTGTCTACTTTAATAAGAAATGGATCACTTTCAGAACTCGTATGATCGCTTTCCAAAATGGTTGTGAAACCTGTAATCAGGTAATTATCCTGGGCATCTACCAATAAATCAAATGCATTGGTTCGTTGGTTGTTGTATCCATAGGTTTTAAATGCAATGGGATTCCCATTGGGATCAGCTTTTAAAATAAATGCCTGAAATGTTGCATCCGCAATGCATCGACCTGTGACGATAAGATTTGTTTTGGAGTCAAGTTTAACAGCATATGCTTCGTCATAAGTTCCTGCAGGATTGCCAAATGTTTTTGACCAAAGAATACTGCCATTCGCATCCAGCTTCAACATATAAATGTCAGCAGCTGTATTATCAGTACCATGAAAAGCGGTATTTCCTACAATTACAAAACCTCCATCCGGTGTTTGGACCAAATCTCTACCGAATTCTGTATTATTACCTATGCGTTTCATCCACATGACTTGTCCTGATTTTGAAATTCGACCAGCTAAAATGGAAGCACGAAAAAAGCCAGTTCCAAGATTAAAGCTGAAAACGATATCGCCTTCAGGTGTTTCTACGATGCCTGCATTGGTGTTGGTAGGAGCTCCTGAAGCACCCAATGTTTTAGTCCATAGTACGCGGCCGGTGCAATCATAACGGCTTATAAAGCCTTCTGAATGCTGAGGCGTCAAGGTGTCTGTTAGAAATCCGAGCGTTACGAACCCATCATCCGAAAGTGTTTCCACATCATAAAAACTGGCTTCATTATTTTTACTTCCTGGGACAAAAGCCTGTGGACCGTAAGTCTTTTGAAAGCGGATTGATTGCGCAATTCCTTGATTTATAATTAATAATATAATGGTAAAAAGAAATATGCGAATGGCATGTTGCATAAGAAATTCAATTTAATGACAATGTAGTATATTTCAATTGAATGTAATAAGCCTATTCAAATCAAATCACTTGAGAATGCTTTGTATCTTGCAAATCCTTCATGAAAAAGACCTTTGCAATTAATATTGTCTTATTAATTGGCTTGAATTTGTTTGTTAAAGCCATATACCTCTTGGGGATAGATCGTCAATTTCAATTGGTTTTGGGTACGACGGATTATGGTTTATATTATAAACTGCTCAATTTTACCTTGTTATTTCAGTTCATTAATGATTTTGGAATTCAAAATTATACCAATCGTTTCGTAAGTCAAAACAGGGCAAACGTTGAAAACAATTTCAATCAATTAATAGGTCTAAAAATCTTACTTTCTTTACTTTATGCAATTTGTATTGTACTATTTATCCTTGTGTTTGATTATGAAAAGATTCAACTTTCATTAATTCTGCATTTAGTTTTTAATCAAATTTTAATCAGTGCTGTATTTTTTATTCGGTCTGTAATTTCCGGATTAGGGTATTATAAATCGGATAGTTTTTTGTCGATTTTAGATCGGATCTTGTTGATTATTTTTGGGGCCTTTATTTTGTGGTATCCTGAATTAAAACAGTATTTGAGTGTACAAGGATTTGTTTGGATTCAAACCATTTCAATCGGCAGCTGCTTAGTTCTTGCTGTTTGTTTTTTGTTAATTAAAGGAATTCGTATAAACTGGCCGACAGTCCATTTTATGAAGTTGAAGCCCATAATAAAGGCTTGTATTCCTTTTAGCCTGATTTTTTTATTCAGTACAATGTATACCAAGTTGGATGTGTTATTAATAGGTAAATGGCTTGAAAATGGTGACGAACAAGCCGGAATTTATGCGGCCTCCATGCGTATTTTTGAAGCATCCAGCATGGTGTCTCTTGCATTTGGAAGTTTATTACTGGCAATGTTTTCGGTTTTATACAAGGATGTAGATAAACTGACCGAGCTATTAAAAATGGCTTTGAATTTATTGTTTGCATTTACAATTGCATTGGTTATGAGCAGTTGTTTTTATGCAAAGGAACTTATGAATTTACTATACAATCAAAACAACAATTATTGGGAGTTTATTTTTTGTTTATTGATGCTTTCTTTTTTACCCGCGAGTTTAAATTATATTTTTGGAGCCTTATTTCAAGCAATACACAAAGAGCGTCAATTGTTTTTATTTTACATGCTGGCAGGTATTATTAGTTTTGTATTAAATGTTTACTTAATTAAAAGCTTGCAATTGATTGGTGTAGCTTACGTCACAGTCATTACGCATAGTTTTTTATTTGGTATTCAAATTATTTACTTGCAACAAAAACAAATCATCCATTTAAAATCAGTAATTTGGTTAAAAATGATTTTTCTAATGTTCATTGCATATTGTGTAAGTTCACTGTTTAAATCCAATGTTGACGATTGGCGGATAGGAATGACATTATCATTAGTAGGGATCCTTTTCCTGGCAATCTTATTAAAGATGATTGATCTACGTGATTTTATACGCCTTAAGTCGGAAGTTGAATCATCATAAAGGGCTGAATATCAATACAATAATTTAAATTTTAAATTTGTTTTGTAATAAATGACGGCTCCATTATATTTGCAGCCCCTAATGAATTCGGAAAAATAGCTCATCTGGTTCAGAGCATGGCGCTAAAGGCGCCAGGGTCACTGGAACAATGGAGAGAAAATAAAAAGGGGAGATTAGCTCAGCTGGTTCAGAGCATCTGCCTTACAAGCAGAGGGTCACTGGTTCGAACCCAGTATCTCCCACACAACAAAAGCCACTCAAAGAGTGGCTTTTGTGTTTTATATAAATTTGTATACAATGAAAACTTTTTTACACTCAAGTTTACAGCCCATTAATATTTTATTAATCGTGATACACATTGCTTTCCATTTTCTGCTTCAACAATGAAGAGGTAAATACCATAAATTAAAGCTTCCGTATTGATTTTTGAACCTGCGTCTTCGAATCGACCATTTAACATGACTTTTCCAGTCAAGGTAGTTAATTTAAAACTCCTAAATTGTGAATTGCTATTCTCAAATTTTATATATGAATGAAACGGATTTGGAAATAATTTAATTCTAGGTTTATTTGATGCTTCATCATTTTTTGTTAAAAAGCAAGAAGCGGGAGCCATTGGAAATAGTAGTTTATTATTATTATAAAAACAAAGTAGTACATCAGAATAGTCGGTTACACAAAATCCAAAATGATTGATAAGCCCAAATTGACTGCCTATACCATCAATCCAATATTCGTGTCCCCAACCCGGTTCTCCTTTGCGAACTAGCTTAAGTCGCTTTCTGGTTTGCCCATCATTCAATGATATCGAATCAATTTCGACGACCTGGAGTGTACAAAATTCATCGATTTTAAACGTATCATTTACGTTCAGATTAAAATCATATAAAAGCACTTCGTTATCATGATCCCTTTTATAATATACTCTCTTTAAAGTATCCTCTCGAATAAAGCCATATCTGTAATTCCAAACTGTATTAATGGAGTCGTATGAATAGTAAACCTTGTGATACACTAATCCATTAACCAACGTATCATCTAGAATTTTAATCGCGTACGAATGAAAGTCGGGCGTAAAAGTTGGATATATTGCTACATTCCATTGATTTTCTTTCTCGACTAAATGTTGCGCATTGAGGATAGCTAAATTGTAAATTAACGCAAGGTAAAGAAATTTAAAACGTTTCCTGGAGTTGCAAAAGTATTTACATGCCTGAATTAGTTGGGTCATAGTTTTAATAATTTATAACATACTTTAAAATTAATTTTAGGATCATAAACTGACAAAATGTAAACACCTGCATGAATACTACTGAGATTTAAATTAATTGGTAATCCGGAAATAATTTGTTTGTAAGTAGTATTTGAGTTTAAATCTGTGATTGTAATCGTTACAGGCGTGACAATTGTTTTACTTTGAATCAAGCACTCATTTAAGACGGGATTTGTAAATTGAATATCAGCTAGTGGCTGTTTTATTAGGTCATCTGGTTTAGTTAGAACTTGGAAACTATCACAGCTGGGTAATATACAGCCGTTTCTATCAGTATGAATGATCCAATTATCCGTATTGATAATTATTCCGGGATTTCGCTTAGGCATAATGCTTCCACAAAACAGCAGTTCTCCATTCTCCATTTCTAAGCCATCATAGAAATGGCTGTACCCATTAAGAGTAATGCTGTCATTATAGCTTTTCTCCCATAGAATTTTACCATCCGGCGATAAGCGGACTACCCATCCTCCACATTTATAAGGAAATGATTTTCCTGATTTCTCACTATCACCTATAAGTATAATATCTCCATTTTTAGCTTCAAATAAATTTTTAATTCTTTTTGGATGCTTGCTATAAAAAATGTGATGCCATTGTATGTTTCCCAAGCTATCCATTTTATACACCATAGGCTGCATCGGAAATGTATCGTTAAAAAATACTTCGATTTCCTGATGCCATAAACCTACACATCCATGATCCCGGGTGGGTTTGACAGGTTCTAATCCCAATCCATATTTTCCATCGTGCGTCCAAGGGAGGGGAAAGTTTTGAATTATATTTCCAGTTTGGTTGAATAATCTTACTTCGCCTCTTATAATTCTACTTGCATTGTAGTGTGTTTTGCTGGAAATAAAATTACCACTAGCGGTTGGAAGATAACCCGTTAAATCTTCGTATAAATTTTTATCCGTATCGGTAAAACTATGGATTATATTAAAATATTTATCCATGTACCATACCTGTGTTGAATCATACCCTTTTAAAGTACCATCATGCCAATATACAACATTCATATAAAGTACACCATTGTGGTGATTCATCACAATGGGGGAAATCCTTTTACTAAAGGGTCCTAATTCTTTCATTTGTATGAGTTTACCATTCAGGTCAATTTTATACAAGCGCATGACATAATTTGGGTTGTAATCAGGAGTTACACAATAATAAATAAACTGATCATCTGTTGTCATGCATTCTTCATATAAGGGGCCAACACTATCTACTTGCATTTTCCAAAGCAAGTCTAGATTTTCATCAAAACATAGTAAACCAGAACAACTTACTTTATTTTGGTGGCAGTAATTGGCAGAGAAAACCACGTATCGATAGCCTGCTTTCGCAATGTTCCATGCGATATCGTTATCTCCTTCGAAATCATAATGTCGGCTAAAGTATTGCTGTCCATTTAAATGATGCGATAGAAATAGTATTGTAATGATGATAAAAATTGTTGGTTTCATAGTATTTATATATTAGCTTGACTTAGTTTTTATTTATTGTAAAATACTTTCTATTTATAATTCCATTCGGATCTAGTAAACAAAATATATAGACACCATCAGGATATTGGTTTAAATTCAATTGCAATTTTCCACTTTTATCCAGACTTCCTGCGGTGATTTTAATACCCAATATACTAACTATTTCAAAATTTGCTTCGCCGGAAATTTTACTGTTATAATTAATTTGAAGCATCCCACTGACTGGATTAGGAAATAATTCCAGATAATTAAACTCCTGAACTGTCTTAATATCCTTACGAGCATTTGTCGGTATTGAAGTTGCTAAATAATGACTAACTTGGGATTCTCCGGTTTGTAAAGCCAATAGCGCTTTGGCATAGGATCTGTCAGGTGATTTGGTATTTGCCAGATTTATTAAGACTTGTCGTTCTAATTCATTTAGATTCGAATTCCATTGTTCTCGTTTTCGTTTGACGTTTAATAATTGACTGTATTTAAATGTATTTAAACATTCACTAGTATCTGGAATGGCTACTAATAATTCTTCTGCTTTGTTTAAGTTTTGGAGCATTAGATGCAAACCAACAGCAAGTTTAAGCTCAAAGATGGATTGTCCCGGGATTAAGAACTGTAACGCCTCTTCATATGCATTTATAGTTACTAAATTATGAATAGTAAATTTTAAAATTGAATTAAGTTCCGCTGCTGCGAGTTCGACTTCTTTTTGTAAATCAGTATTATCTGGATCTATAGCTAGTAAGTCTTTTGCAAACTTTAGTTTGATTCTAGATTCCTGAATACTTAAATTTGGATTAAAATGATCTTCAACATTGCTTGAGCATGCAGTTGATGATTTTGCATTTGTTTTATGCACATAGTAGTTGTTAAATCCTCCATCTGACAAATTGTTTGTTGGAGTTTCACAATTAACATCTTGAGCATCACAATATATTGCTGTTGGTTGTTGCCTGCAGAAATATGCAAATGTAGTAAAAGGTGAAGATGCATGAATATCCACAAGTGATTGTAGGCAATTATTAGCTACTCGGGAGTGATCCCCTTGTTCAGAGCGGATGGTGGCACCGGATTCAATCACTACACCAATAGCAATGGAAGAAGGAAAGCAGTTATCAAGGAACTGGGTTTGATCATTCATGTCACGAAATAAAATGCCATTTTCATGCTTGTCAAATTGATTGCAATGTATTAGATTGTAATCAGCTCCACTTGCATCGGAAACTACCGCCAATGGAATATTTCGAAATCGGTTGTTCTCTATATTATAATAACTAGAACCTTCCAGTATAATGCCGTTTAACGTGGCATCAAATAAGTCATTGTTAATAATATTTACCCGATCCAAACCATTGCCAGAAGCACAATAAATATGGACTTTGTTGTTTTTAAAATAATTTGGATTGCTGTTGTTTTGTCCTATGTCTAAGTTCCCTTTATAAAATAAGGTATTATACGATTCTATTCCTGTTGGCAGATTCCAAAATTGGTTGTGATCATAAATTTTCGCACCAAAGTCTATTCCAAAAATTCCTGCCACATCTAAAAATCGAAATGTGTTGCGATTAAATGTGATGTCATTGCATTCCCAGATTGTGACTCCTACTGAATTAGCTACATAATTTCCGCTTTCGCTGAAGGTGCAATTGATAAATTTACTTTTGTTGGGATAGTTGTATTTCATAAATTCTACACCCCGGCGATTGTCTATGAAGCTGCTATTTTCACAGTAAACCACTCCGCCAAAATGAGACCAGGCAACAGATCCGCCTTGGGCCCATGCTCCGGTTGATATTGCAGTACGTGCATGCTGTATGGTAGCGCCATTAATTACTTGTACAATACCGGCGTCGTTGATACCATTAATTCCATTTGCAGGGTCTGGTTGTAATTTACCTGGGTTGCCCCATACCTGGATGCCTGGCCAAAAACCATCCGGACACAGATTCGTTAAGAGCGCACCATCAACTGTAAGTTTAGCGCCACGGCGTACTTCCACATAAGCTTCCGTACTAAATCGTGCTTCACAAGTAATGGTTAGGGATGCTGTTGGCATTACAATTACGGGTCGGTTTACAATCATCAAATGGTCCCAAATGATTTGAGAACCTGCTTCAATAATTAATGGTTCTGTTTGTGTTTCGCAAAAATTTATGAACGAGCAATTTTTTGAAATGGCATTGTTATAAGCTGTTCCCCATTGACACAGACTCAGTGATTTTAGCGTAGGCGCATAATTCATAATATTCGTACTATGGCTATTCCATGAACAACAACCAAATCCTCCACTGCCACAACTAGTAGTACCGGGACCACAAGAACATTCGGCTGTCGGGTCGATGTCATTGCATGTGTTTGCAGCATAAAACGAATGACACAAGCCTAATGTATGAAACATTTCATGATTTAACAATTGTGCAAATGCCCAGTGACCAAAATGAGGTTGCGTTGGATTTTCCCAAAGATTGTAGTAAGCACCTGACAGGCTGATCCGATTGCAACATCCTGTAATATTACAGGCAGAGCCATTCAATTCGTGTTGCGGATCACCATTATAGAAAACAATGTTTAAAACATTTGAATAAGGAAAGGAAGCAGGTTCCCGATCCCAATACCAAATGCCACCATATAAATCATTGAGATTTGTGGGATCAGTATAAAATTGGTAGTTGATTTTAGCATCTCCTAATTTGTGGCTGATTCCAACTGGATTTGGAATTAAATGATCTAAATCATAATTCGCATGATTGAGCATTAAACCAGCATAGTAATTTCCATCTTTGAGATCTCCGCTGGAGTTTCCAGGATAAAAATTACCGTAACTGCCTTTAACATAATGGATATTAATAAATACAGTTACATTGGGTAAAGCATCCATTTCTTCAGAATCCATATCAGCAAATGGGCACTGCGAAGTTTCAACTTCCTGAATGTAACTTGCATCTGTTAAACATTCAAAATCCAAATTCTGGGCTGTTAATGTACAATGCATAAAGGGCCACCACAAGGTGGAAATTAATAAATACTTCATTTTTTTTAGGGTTTAGTGTTAATTAAGTAAATACTTCAGGTCGAATCAATAGGCAAACGATCTTAATTCAAAACTAATGAAACTTTATATTTAGTTTTAGGCCAACTTATTTAGCTTGCATGAGTTTTTATTGAGAATGCTAATTTGTTGATTTAATAAGAATAATTACAAACACGTTAAGATGTATATCATTGAAACTCCAAGATTAAGGCTACTTGCCTGTGACCTACAAATGGTATCGCTTCTGATTGAAGATGTCCATCGTTTTGAATCCGTCTATGGATTAAATTTGGTTGATCAATGGACCTCTTTTGGAACGGATCCATTGAATTATACCTTAAAACTGCTTTCAGATCCTACTCAAGCGAATTGGTGGACCTATTTACCCGTATTGAAAGCAAAGAATTTGGTAATTGGAACCTGTGGTTATAAAGGAAAACCAGATGATTTAAATCGGGTTGAAATTGGCTATGAAATTGCTCCTTCTTTTCGTCAAAATGCTTATGGATTGGAGCTTGCAAAAGCCTTAATTCTGGATGCATTTCAAAATCGCCAGGTAGATAGCATTTTGGCACATACATTGCCACATGAAAATGCTTCCACAGCAATCCTCAAACATTGCGGTATGCAATTTATTTCATCAATTGAAGATCCAGAGGATGGGTTAATCTGGAAATGGGAATTGCAAAAAACAGATTGGTTGACAAAACAGCCAAATTAATCCTTAACGAATACAATATTTACACAAGGCGCTATAACCGTGCCATTGGTCGTTCCAGGAAACGCATTGCAGCCATTGGGCCCACATATTTCTTCATTGAATGAAATGATGCTTAAATTGTCTTTTGTAATCGGGAAGGAAAATGCATCGCCATTCAAATTACGCACTTTAAAAAACACATCTGCAACAATTGCTACCCCGAGATCCGCACCGGAAGTAACATTGACATCGGCAATGTCTCCAAAAAATTCACCCCCTTCATTAGTTGACTGAATGCTGGTTTGTGCGATTATAGTTTGCGTTGTCAAATTATATAATTTAACTTTGAATGTATTTATAGCGGGCACTTTTATCCCAAGCTTGGTAATCTTACCTGCTTTCAAGGGTTTAAAACGAAATCCATATTCCCATATAACAGCACCATTGCGAATGGTATCAATAGAGGTGCCGCTTTGGGATAAGAAACTAAATAAAGGCATTTCTTCTTTTGAATCGGAATCTTTTGTGCAACTATTTAAAAGCAGAAAAATTACGGATAATACGAGGAGTTGTTTCATGATATCATTTTAATTCGGTAAATTTAAAAGAGCCCTTGCATTCTTTAATGCCGTTTTCATAGAAATGGCTTCAAACATAGCATATGAATTAAACCAATTGATGTATTGATTCACCGTGTCTGTTTGATTTTCAAAAAACAATGCACGTTGTGTTTTATTGGAAAGGATTGTTGGAAAACTTAGTATTAAATCCGTGTCATCAATAATAAAGCAATCATAGCCAATGGTTTTTTCCATGTATTGAACGTATCGATGAAAGTAAATATCAGAACCCTGATCCTGAAATATTTTAAAACGGCGTTCAGTTGATTCGATAAATTGTTGATTGATGTCGTCTTTATTGATGCATATGACAATGTCAAACTGAACGGGTACGCCGGCATCTGATTTGCGTCGTAATATTTCTGCAACCCGTTCATTCCAACTATCTGGTGCTTTGGGCGAATTTGCATAGACCACTGAACGGATATTTGTTTTAGCTCGTTCAGTTAATTGCAGTGATAAATTATAGATCTCATGATAGGATTCAATAAATTTATATTGTCGGTAGGTTGAAATATGTGTATCTATTGAATTTAAAATATCATTTTGATTTTCAAGGGCCTGATCAATGCGTGAAATATCCAATGCGCGCTCTAATCCAAGTACAACACAAATCAATCCAATACAGGAATAGTAAATTCCTTCATTAAATTTATGAATCTGATCTGCATATTGTTGAAAAATACTTGAAGACGCCTGGTCCAATATGGTACCTAGTAATAATAGAATTCCTAATAATAAAATTGAATAAGAAAGCAGCCCCCTCAAGGAAGCATTTACAGTTGTAAATAATTTCTTTTTAATCTGACTTCGCTCTGTTTTTATCATGGCTTAGCTAAAATGCGTATCATTTGGTTTTTCCAAAATTAGGGTATTTCGTGTATAAGCATGGATTTTTTTTTATTGCATGTATAAATGATTTAAAATAACGGATTTAGCAATGCAAGTCGCTTTTTCTAACTCTTTGCATGGCTTTCAGGATTTAATCTTTAATTTTGAATTTTAATTTGTATTATGAAAACTTCAGAAGTATTATATACCGGTGATTTGCGTACACAGACAACCCATGTTCGAAGCGGACAAACATTTATAACGGATGCTCCGGTTGATAATCAGGGGAAAGGAGAAGCGTTTTCACCTACCGATCTGGCAGCAACTTCTTTAGCGTGTTGTATGATTACAACCATGGGAATTGCTGCAAAAACACATGGGATCAATATGATTGGCACCAGAGCGGAAGTTTTAAAAATAATGGCCAGCGATCCACGCCGGATTGCCTCTATTGAAGTTGATATATATATGCCAGACCTTGCATTTAGCAATAAAGAAAAAGTAATTCTTGAGAAAGCTGCAAATGCATGTCCGGTGAATCGCAGTCTGCATCCGGATTTAAAGGAAGTTTTACGCATTCATTGGGCCTAGCAGGTTTTAATAATGAATTCCCTTGCTATCCACTTACCTGCTTCCAAAAGCATATCCAATCGCCTGTTGATTATTCAGGCTTTGTGTACATCTAAATTTCAAATTGAAAATCTTTCTAAAGCAGATGACACCATCGATTTACAGCGTTGTCTGAATGATACTGAATCTGAAAAGTTAAACGTTGGAGAAGGCGCCACCACCTTGCGATTTTTGTTGGCATATTTAGCCCTCTATCATAAATCGCCTATCCTTGATTGCGGTGAAGGTCTTAGGAAAAGACCAATACATGAAATTATAAAGGTATTGGAGTCTCTCCATTGTGAATTTTATTTTATTGAAGGGGATTTCAAGTTGCCACTAAAAATTATAAAAGGCATTTCAGAACCTATACCGGATTTTTTGAAAATTGATGGGTCCTTAAGCAGTCAGTTTATTTCATCGATTTTATTAATTGCACCTTTTTTGAATAAAACAATCACCATCGAAGTTACAGGAAATTTAGTTTCAGCGACGTATCTAAGCATGACCATTCAGTTGATGCATGATTTTGGAGTTCAAATTTTGCAAGACCGTGCGTTGATTACTATTCATAAATCAAGTTATGTAGGAAAAGATTATTTTGTTGAGTCCGATTGGAGTGCAGCTGTTTTTTTTTATGCCTTATTGGGTTTGCAAGAAAGGGGTTGCATTAATTTTCCTGGTTTGAGAAAATCCGGATTGCAGGGTGATGAAGTTTTAATTACTTTTTTTGAATGGTTTGGCTTGAAAACAATTTGCCTTGAAGATGGAATCAGAATCGAAAAATTTAATATAGAAATTCCAGGTTCAGTAGCTTTCGATTTTACAAATTGCCCCGATCTATTTCCTGCTATGGCAATCTTTTGTGCTTTGAACAAAGTTAATTGTTATTTTTCTGGTTTGCAGCACTTGCAATACAAAGAATCAAATCGACTGGATATCATTTCCAGGTTTCTGGAATCTCAGCATGTACGCATTCTTAAACCAACTCAGGAAGAGGGTATTTATTATTTTGAAATGGACGCCATTCAATTTAATCTTGATTCAAGTTATTCATCTTATATGGATCATCGCATTGCAATGGCATTTAGTTTGATAAAATGGCGCTATCCGATTGAGATTGATAATTCGGAAGTTGTTTCTAAATCATTTCCGAATTATTGGGATGAATATAGAAAATTTGAATTTACATTCTCTAACCAATTTAACTAGCAAACGTACCGATCAATTCTGCTAGCAGTTTACAATTTACCCGTTCGAGGGGATGAGAAGTGTCTGGTAGTATTTGAAGCTTTCCATTTTCAAGATTTGAAACTGCATGATTAGACTCTGAAGCGCTAACCATTTTATCTTTATCGCCCAGACAAACCAATACAGGTATACGGATTTTTTTCAATTCCGCATCTGGTAATTCTTGATTTTTACCTAGACGCATCATCATCTCAGCAGTATTATTTACCAGTTGTTTCCAAGAACTTCCATGTCTATGATTTAATACTTCACAAAAAGCTGGAATTTGTTTTTCCATTTGTTCCGGATCGAGCATGCTGGTTTCTTTTACAGATGATTCCGGATTCCAATCAAATTTAGTAGCCAATGTGATCACTTTAGCAATTTTATTTGGAAGTTTACTTGCATGATACAATGCAACATAACCCCCCATGCTGTAACCAAAAACAATCGGATTGGAGATTGCATGCTGTGTCATGAATTGATCCAATTCTAAGGCCATGTGCTTAATATCTAAAGCGTCTAAGGCGGCTGCTTTTTTTCCATGTCCATCAAATTCTAAAGTGTACACATTAAACTGTGATTCTAAAGCAGTCTGTAACTCCTTCATCTGAGATGCAGAACCCAAAGCGCCGTGAAGTAGTATGATATTTTTCATTTGTGCAAAATTAAAGAGAAGTATTCAATTAGGAATTACGAATTGTGGGAGCGTAGTGGACATCTCGCTTACTCGCTGAGCGAATTGCGATTAAATTTAGTTTATAGCTTGTTTTGGAAAGTATTTTTACTTTAATTTTTGTTTTTATTGCGACCGAAGGATTTAGAAAGGATTTCATTTAAAAAAATGGATATAGGATAAAATACAAAGAAAGTTTTCAAACTAAAGTTTATTGGTGGTTCAAATCAATTTTAAAAAATAGAACTTTTGCATGTACTTTTGCAAGCATGTCCGATAAACCACAATTCGCAATAGCCATTCATGGTGGTGCAGGGACCATTTTGAAATCGAGCATGACCCCAAAACTTGAGAAGGCGTATCATCAAGTTTTGGAAAAGGGAATTAATCGCGCTTACAAATTATTGGAGAGAAAAGCCAGTGCATTGGATGCGGTTGAAGCTGCAGTAAAACTACTGGAAGATGCGGCTTTGTTTAATGCTGGAAAGGGATCTGTTTTTACTGCAAATGGAAAGCATGAAATGGATGCATCTATAATGGATGGAAAGACCCTGGATGCTGGTGCCGTTGCCTTATTACAACTAATTAAAAATCCAGTTCAATTGGCTCGTATGGTCATGGAACATTCTGGTCATGTTTTTTTGGCAGGAAAAGGTGCAGAGGACTTTGCATTAAAAATGGGATTGAATAAAATGGATGCTTCCTACTTTTATACCGAAGCCCGATATCAACAATTACTGTTGGCTAAAAAGGAAGATAAAGTACTAATGGATCATGTGGATCGTAAGTTTGGTACGGTAGGTGCTGTTGCATTGGATCAATTTGGAAATCTTGCAGCTGCTACTTCAACCGGAGGAATGACAAATAAAAAGTTTGGAAGAATCGGTGACAGTCCGATGATTGGAAGCGGAACCTATGCTAACAACAAAAGTTGTGCTGTTTCTTGTACAGGTTCTGGCGAGTATTTTATCCGTATGAATGCAGCATTTCATGTGGCTGCTTTGATTATGTATAAAAAGTGCAGTCTTGAAAAGGCCTGTAAAGAAGTAGTTCATAACTTACTGCCATCAATTGGAGGCGATGGCGGACTCATTGCTATTGACCGCTCGGGTGCTATCAGTATGTGCTTCAATACGGAAGGTATGTATCGTGCATGCAAATCCAGTTCAGGAAACACTCTAATTGGGATTTATAAATAATTATTTTGCTGCTAGTTGTTTTTATTTGTGCATTTATTATGGGAGTCAGCCTTGGCTTGCTGGGTGCTGGAGGAGCTGTATTGACTATTCCAATTTTTGTATATCTCGTGCACATGGAAGCACAAGTTGCAATATCCGGTTCGCTATTTGTTGTTTGCGTAATTAGTTTATTAGGTGGACTTAGCTATTATAAAAAATCACAGGTGGATTTTCGATCTGTGGTTTTGTTTGGAATCCCTTCAGTTATCATGGTATGGTTGAGTAGAACATTTTTATTGCCATGGATACCGGATCCAATTTGGAATGCGAATAATTACTTCATTTCAAAATCTTCATTTCTTTTAATTTTATTCAGCATATTATTATTTTTTGCAGCCTATCGAATGCTGAATCCTCCAGCAATAAATTCTAAGGATGCACCCAATTCAAAAGGCTATTTCTTTATATTATTTAATGGCTTACTTCTTGGTTTAATTACAGGAATCCTTGGAGCCGGTGGTGGTTTTCTAATTGTTCCTGCTTTAGTATTATTGCAAAAACTGGATTTTAAAAAAGCTGCAGGAACTTCCTTAATTATTATCAGTATTAATACCGGAGTTGCATTGATTTCAAAGATTCAAAGTCTTGCATTGTTAGAATGGCCATTTGTTTTAGCGTTCACAGGAATGGCAATTTTAGGCATGTTTGGAGGGAGTAAACTTTCACAATTTTTAAGTTCGGATAAGCTAAAACCACTATTTGCCTATTTTATATTGGCAATGGGTATTTTTATACTAATAAAGGAATTATATTGAACTTTTAAGCCTTTTTTTACGTTATAATCTCTTTATGGCTGCTATTTGATTTTCAGTTTCTTATAAATCAAATTGTATAAACGCCTCATTTACAATAGCGATTTCAATGATTAAAAATATGTTTGCTTCCACCAGTGTTTTTTTGAAAATACCCATTTCTAATTGTTTTTGAAATACTTAGTAAGGTTTTTCAGCAAGCATCTATTTGAGTGAAAATTTCTAAAATTTGTTTTATTTTTTTAATCTGTTAATTATGCGATTCAATTTATTTTTAAGTTTATTATTGATCAGTTTTCTGGTAGCCTGTAAAAACGATTCAATTGGACAAGCTACTCCAAAATCGATTGCGGAACAAATTTCAAAAGACCCTGGCATTATGGTCGATGTACGTACACCCGATGAGTGGAATTCCGGACATCATCCTAGAGCCATTCATGCTGATTGGGACGGCGGTCAATTTCAAATAGAAGCGGCTAAATGGGATCCAACAAAAACGTATTATTTATATTGTGCTGCAGGTGGAAGAAGTTCAGCAGCAACAGATTATCTGAAAGGCAAGGGATTTAAAAAAGTTTATAATTTGGGAGGATATAACCAGGTTAAAAATCTGAAGTAATCTAAAACGTGCAGAAAAATTCATTTAACATACATACAACCCATAAGCTCCAAAACCAGGAGCCTGAGAAAGCAATTATGGTTGGATTGATTTTGCCCGATCAAAATGAACGACAGGTAACAGAACATTTGGATGAATTGGAATTTTTAGCGCAGACTGCCGGTGCTATCGTTATCAAGCGATTTACACAACGCTTGCCAGCCATCAACAGCCATAGTTTTATTGGTTCGGGAAAAATTGATGAGATCAAGAACTATATGGAGCATTTTCCGGCAGACATGGTCATATTTGATGATGACCTAAGCGGAAAACAACAAAATCATCTGGAGTCTGAATTGAAAGTCAAAATTATTGACAGAAGTTTTTTAATTCTCGACATTTTTGCTAGCCGTGCACAAACAGCCCAAGCTAAAACTCAAGTTGAATTAGCACAACTTCAATACATCTACCCAAAACTCCGAGGCATGTGGACACACTTGGAACGTCAGCGTGGGGGTATCGGAATGCGAGGTCCCGGTGAGCAAGAGATAGAAACAGATCGTCGGATTGTAAAAGAAAAAATTAGTTTTCTAAAAAAGAAACTTGAAAAAATTGATCAACAAAGCGTTACCCAACGAAAAAATCGGGATGAAATGATCCGGGTTTCACTGGTTGGATATACCAACGTGGGCAAATCGACTTTGATGAATGTGTTGAGTAAGTCAGATTTGTTTGCAGAAAATAAATTATTTGCAACTTTGGATACCACCGTTAGAAAAGTTGTTTGGGAGGCTATGCCCTTTTTGCTTTCAGACACTGTTGGATTTATTCGGAAGCTTCCTCATCATCTCATTGAAAGTTTTAAATCAACTTTGGACGAAGTCAGAGAATCGGATATATTATTGCATGTAGTTGATATTTCTCATCCGCAATACCAGGACCATGTACAAACCGTACTAAAAACTTTAGAGGAATTGGGTGTAGGTGACAAACCAAGTATTTTAATATGCAATAAGATGGATGCTTATAGAGAACATTATTTCGATGCCCTTCTTGACACAGAAACTAAAAATGATTTGGAAAACGAATTAAAGCGTTCCATTGAGAATGCCTATAAGGTTCCTGTTATTTTTATTTCTGCAAAGACACAGGAAAATATTGAAAAATTGCGGGCACTCTTAAAGGAACACATATCAAGACAATACCTCATTCGGTATCCTTATCGAAGTAAAACCTGGTAAATCAAGATGCATTGGATTGAAAAATACGCTGACTTACTCGTAAATTATTCACTCTATCTTAAAGAAGGCGAGAAAGTGTTTGTTCGTTCGACCACTTTAGCAGAGCCACTAGTAAAAGCTTTTTATACTGCAGCTATCAAAGCAGGAGCCATTGTCGAAACTGAACTCAGCTTTGAAGATCAGGAAAGCATCCTTTTGCAATACGGTAATTCAGAGCAGTTAGAATATGTTGGCGCATCCTATCAACAAGCCATCCAATCATTTGATGCTTATTTAGTAATCCGGGCACCATATGAAAGCAATTGCAATTTTTCTATAGTAGAGGAAAACAGAAAAATAAGGTCGCATGCTTTAGCACCGTTTGATCAAATGTATTTTCAGCGATTGGGTGACGGAAGTTTGAAAAGATCCTTGTGCCAATTTCCAACCCAGCATGCAGCTAATATTGCAGGAATGGATTTAGATGAATATACGCAATTTATTGTGCATGCCTGTTTTTTAGATATGGAACATCCTGCGGATCAATGGAAAGCCATTTCATTGAATCAGCAACGCATTGTCGATTATTTTAATGGATGCAATCATTTTATATACAAGAACCCGAATTTTGAAATTTGTTTTTCAACATTGGGAAGGAGTTGGATCAATTCTGATGGAAAGGCCAATATGCCATCCGGCGAAGTGTTTACCAGTCCGGTAGAAGACAGTGTAAGTGGACAAATATACTTTTCCTATCCGAGCATTATGATGAATGAAGAAGTTTCAGGTGTTCATTTAATCGTAGATCAAGGCAACATTATCAAATGGTCAGCAGAAACCGGTCAGCACATTCTGGATAAAGTATTTCAAATACCTGGTGCCCGGGTTTTTGGAGAGGCTGCAGTTGCAACAAATCATAATATTCAACGCGCCACTAAAAACATTTTGTTTGATGAAAAAATCGGTGGCACCATTCACATGGCAGTGGGACAATCCTATTTGCAAGCCGGTGGAAAAAACACATCCTCCATCCATTGGGATTTAATCACCGATATGAAACAGGGCGGTGAAATTATTGCAGATGGGGAGGTCGTTTACAGGAATGGTGCGTTTTTGATTTAATAGCTACTTTTCTAATAAGGCCAACATAAATGCATATTCCAATGCAACCTCTTTTAATCGTTCGAAGCGTCCGGAAGCGCCTCCATGTCCTGCATCCAGATTGGTGTGAAATAAAATCACATCTGTTTTATCTGTCCGCCGTGTACGCAATGTAGCAATCCATTTGGCTGGTTCCCAATATTGGACCTGGCTGTCTGCAAAACCTGTAGTTACCAACAAGTTGGTATATTTCTTAGCTTGAATATTGTCAATGGGTGAATACGATTTCATATAATCGTATTGTTCTTTTATTTCCGGATTTCCCCACTCTGTGTATTCTCCAGTAGTTAGTGGAAGATCCGGATCTGACATGGTTGTTAAGACATCTACAAAAGGAACATTTGCAATCATGCCACGAAATAAATCCGGGCGCAAATTATAAACAGCACCAACCAACAATCCGCCTGCAGATCCTCCTTTGCAAAACATTTTAGCAGGAGTTGTGTAGTTATTTTGAACGAGGTATTCTCCGCATTTTATAAAATCAGTAAAGCTGTTCATTTTGTGAAACATCTTTCCCTTCTCATACCAGTTCCAGCCTTTTTCTTTACCACCACGAATATGTGCCATGGCAAAAACAAAACCACGATCCAATAGAGAAATGAGGTTGCTGCTAAATCCTGCATCCATGCTTATTCCATACGATCCATAACCATATAATAATGCAGGAGCATGGGCATTTTTTCAAAGCCTTTTCTAAAAACAATGGACATGGGAATCATTTCTCCATCGCTGGATGGAACCTGAACATATTCACTTTGATAATTTTCTTTGTTGAAATTTCCAAGTACCGGACTTTCTTTCAAAGTATGCAACTGTTGTTGTTGCATTTGATAGTCGTAGGTCGTTTTCGGAGTCGTCAAAGAAGTGTACTCCAATCTTAATACATCGGTATTCAAATCATAATTTGGACCTAGCCAACAATCATAACTGGCATCTCTGAATTTAATGTAATGACCCTCATTAAAATGATTCCAGGGCAGAATATGAATTTGATTCAATCCATCTTTTCGTTCAAATACGACCAGTTGATTTTTAAAAATTTCGATATCCTGAAGTAAGATGGAATCATTGCCTGGAATCAAATCCATCCAATGTTCAAATTGATAGTTACTGACCGGAGTTTTAACTAGTTTAAAATTAGGAGCTTTATCATTGGTTAAAATCAAGAAGGATCCTTGATAGTGATCAACCATATAGAAAAAACCCGGACTGCGTTTTTTAATCAGTATTGGTTTTTTATGGTAGTCATTGAGTGGAATATAAAGGCATTCTACCATTTCAGTATATCCAGAATGAATAAAAGCATATTGTTCGTCTTTAGAAGAAGATAGGTGGGCATAGCTTGTTTCATCGGTTTCATGATACACCAATTTGTCATTTGCAAAAGCTGTTCCCAATTCATGCAACCAAATTTTATCTGTCCGCAAAGTGGTCAGGTCTTTGGTTTCATAAAAAAATGCTTTGCTATTGGGTGTCCATACAATAGCACCTGCTATAACAGGCGAATTTTCTTCGATGATCGTACCTGTTTCCAGGTTTTTAACAAATGCTTTGTGCAAGTTTCGACCCGTTGTATCCAGTCCATAGACTGCCAATTTATTATCCGGACTAATTTCTGGTGAAATAACATTGCAAAATTTATGACCTTCTGCCAATTGATTGACATTTAAAACAATTTCTTCAGGATTTGATTCGGCAGGCAATTTTTTTCTACAATGAATGGGATATTCTTTTCCGGTTTCAAATCGGATATAATAACTGTATTGATTGTAATTATATGGAACTGTGTTGTCATCCTGTTTAATTCGACCCAGCATTTCATCGTAAAGATTATTTCGCAAGGTCTTTACAGGTTCCATTACTTTTTCAAGGTAGTCATTTTCAGCTTGCAAATAGCTTCGCACATTTAGATCTTCCCGATTGTTTAACCAATAATATGGATCGATCCGGGTGTCTCCATGCATCACCAGTTTTTTTTCAATTTTTGGTGCTACAGGTTCCGGGATGTTGTTCAAATTTTTTGAAATGCTTTGAATGGTTTCTTTCGAATCGTTTGGGGACATCGTTGTTTTTTTAGTGTCGTTGCAAGCCAGTACAAAAAGTAAGACGGCAACAAGTACGGAATAAATTGATTTCAATTTTTAATTTGTTAATTATAAAAAATGTGCGTTAACTTTTGACAGTAAATAGTATTGTGACTTTATTATCGCCACGAATTTAAATCAATTACGAATTAAATTCGTAATTGATCATTCGTAATTCGTAATTGATTTTATTCTTTCCATTTGATATTGCAACCTAAACTTGGATATTGAATTGGATCTATAGCTTGATTCGTAAGAACGGCATCCAGTGCATTGCGTAAATCAATACCGGTTACCGGAATTCCTGAATTCGGGCGAGATGCATCCATTCTACCCCGATAAACCAATAATTTATTTTTATCGTATACGTAGATGTCAGGGGTGCAGGCTGCATCGTAGGCTTTGGCAACTTCCTGACTTTCATCGTATAGATATGGGAAGGGATAATTAAATTGGATTGCCCGTTCTTTCATTTTTTCCGGAGCATCGTCCGGATAATTTGCAACATCATTTGAACTAATTGCAAAAAAAGTACAATTTTTGGATTGGTATTCGCGACCAATGTTTAACAATTCATCATGCACATGGATCACATAGGGACAATGATTGCAAATAAATAAAATTACATAAGCCTGGTAATTTTTATAATCTTCAAGATGAATGATTTTTCCAGTCAGGGGTTCTGGCAAATGAAAGTCATACGCTTTGGATCCCAATTGGATCATGTTGGATTCAGTACGAGCCATATTATTGAATGCAATTATTTACGTTTCGGATAAAATCAATCAAATGCAGCGATTGTATGGCTTGATATCCTTTAAATCTGAAAATAGAAGATTCATCAAAATTACGAAGTTGAGCTTCCCAAATTGTTTTAGCAGTAGGCATATAAGACCAATGCCAGCGTTCTTCGTGAAAACCACTAACCCGTTGTTCACCAAAAGCGGTATACGTTTGACAGAAACCAAATTTTCCGGCATTGTTAAACAACCATTGGTAGACTTTTTTTCCTTCCGGAGTTTCAAAATATTCGGATTCTGTTGAATTGATATCAATATCAGTACCCCAATGATGCCTCGAAAATCCAGGAGGTGCCGAATACTCCATAATTTTAAGTGCACGTGTCACAGGATCTTTAATATGCAGATGCAATTTTTTTCCATCGACAGCAGTTTTACCGAGCCACTTATTTTCCCACAATTCTTTTTGATAATCAAAATTTCTGGTAGCCGATACAATTTCCAGTTTTATAGAATCAGCAGCAGCAGCCTGAGCCATTTTTAAATAGG
The DNA here is from genome assembly GCA_016712145.1 of Saprospiraceae bacterium. Classification (NCBI taxonomy): domain Bacteria; kingdom Pseudomonadati; phylum Bacteroidota; class Saprospiria; order Saprospirales; family Saprospiraceae; species Saprospiraceae bacterium. Next base: position 12,078 of record JADJRO010000002.1, on the reverse strand, counting down.
CAATGTAAACTTCCGTACGCAAATACATCAGTTTGTTGGAGGTATCTGAATTGAAACTAACAAATTCAGGATTTTTAGAAGGGTCAAATTTTCCAGCAATGTAACGAGCATCATCCAAAGCTAACACTTTTGGATTTTCGACTACGTGTTGCATATTTTCTGCCATGATCTGAAACAGTAAGATGATTTTTAAACCGATTATATAAAGTACAGGAGTCAAGTGTTAAGTATTGGTGGAAAATTAATTATTAATTACGAATTACGAAATGCTTGCTTTAATTTAATTCATAGCCACTCTTAAATGTAATTTCCAATTCGTAATTCGTAATTGAAAATTCGTAATTGTATCACTATCTATAAACATCCCTCAATTTTCTCCTTCTCTCTTCTTCTTCTTTATTAATTTGATCTTCCAAAGTTTTCTTTTGTTCAAGTGTCTTTGAATAGCCCCCTTTTTGATCTAACAAATAATAAATATTGGTCAACCATTTGGAGGTATCCGGTTGTTGAGATGGGGACGTTACGTATTCTTCAATGATTGGGGGAGCTAGGGTAAATGGAGAATTATCCATCAGATAACTCAATTTTACGTGTGCATTTCGCAACGTAGCGTAACTGCCATAATGTTCTAATTTCATACATTCCATTTGAGGGATATCGAAAGAAGTCCAGGCAGGATAATTTGGCATTTTATTTTCAACCGGCAATGCAGCTAAAATATATACTTGCCCAGTAGAACCTTCCCAGTCAAGAATCAGCCCAACTGGTGGTCCAATGATTGGAATTTTAAGGGAATCTAGAAAATTATAAATTTTAGGATAGCTCTTTGCATAGAATGAAGGAATCTTATTATTCTGAACAATATTCATAATTCCAAAATAATGATTTCCAGGATAAATGGTTTTCGAAATTCCAAAACTGTCTTTCAATAAATTTTCAATATAACCCTTCATGCCTTCCAGATCATTGGTTAGCATTTCATCCAACTGTTTTTTTAATCCAAAATAATATCCTCGTTTATAAAAAGGAATTTCACCTTGCAGTCTGGCTGTTAAATTTACATAAACTGCTTTAGAACTTTCAGAAACAATTTGCCAACGTTCTTTTAAGTTGCTGGGTAATTTGGATGCATTTAAGTTTACAGTAATAAATGAATCCTGATAGGATTCTTCTACGATGACACTGCCGGTTCCCATTTTTTTGCCTTCAAAACTGAAATTTGCTCCTACGGCATATTGAAAATTGCCAGGTGTAAATTTTAAATCAGGGTCTTCTTTTTTCCAGCTAAACCATTTTGACCAGTCTTTAATATCATTTAAAAGCAGGTACACAATTTTATGAGGTCCATTAATTCTTACTTCATTATTAAATTTATAGGAAGAAGGACCTAAAAGGCAGAGCAACAAGTAAATAACTGTAAGTAACAAGAAACTGTATAAGGCAATTTTCTTTGCAGACATAGTCCAATTTTAGATTGCAAAATTAAGTCTTTGAAATCGGTTTTTGCAGCTTTCTTGGTAGCTTTGGACTCTAATAACAATTTAATTTAGTTTGAAATTTATGAAAAATCTTTTAATTTATCTATTGATATTCAGGATTTTAGCTTCTACTATGTCGTTAAATGCCCAATTAAGTCCGGAAACCATGATTCGGGTGGATGTTGTTTATCTCGCATCCGATGATTTGGAAGGACGACAAACAGGAACCGTCGGAGAGGCCATGGCAGCAGATTATATCTCCGAACGCATGGCAAAATTGGGATTGAGTCCTAAAGGCAGTGAAGAATGGTTTCAGGCTTTTAAATTCAATTCAAATCCCCATGGAGGCAGTCAATTGGACAAAATGGGTAAAAATGTCATCGGATTTTTAGATAAGAAAGCAAAAAAGACCCTGGTGATTGGAGCACATTACGATCATTTAGGATATGGAATGGCAGGTTCTTTACGTCCCGACGATCATTCCATTCACAATGGAGCGGATGACAATGCCAGTGGGGTAGCAGCTTTATTGTATTTAGCCGACCAATTAAAGAAAGAGAAAAAATTAAAATTCAATGTCTTGTTCATTGCTTTTTCCGGAGAAGAATACGGTTTATACGGCTCCAAGGCATTTATGGAAAATCCAACCATACCAAAGGAAAGCATCTTTGGGATGATTAATATGGATATGGTGGGTAGACTCAACAAAGAAAAAACCATTGCGATCAGTGGAGCTGGAACCGCAGTGGAATGGAAAGACATTTTAGAAAGTTGTAAAATGCCGGGCTTTAGCTTTAATTACAGCGATGGGGGCATTGGTCCATCCGATCATACTTCATTTTATTTAAAAGATATTCCGGTCCTTCATTTTTTTACAGGACAGCATCAGGATTACCATAAACCAAGTGACGACAGTCCCCTGGTAAATTATGATGGAATTTGGGAAGTCAGCCAAATCATCTGGGGAGTTGTGTTAAAATTGAATGCTAAACCCATGCTAACATTTCAAAAAACAAAAGATGAAAACAAGCAACAGGCCAACAGTTTTAAAGTCACCATGGGATTAATGCCTGATTATGTTTTTAATGGGGAAGGCATGCGCATCGATGCCGTGTTGGATAACCGACCTGCTCAAAAAGCCGGCTTATTAGGAGGCGATATCATCATTCAGATTGGCAGCTATCCGGTTAAAGATGTGTACCAATATATGGAGGCCCTCAATAAATTTGAAAAAGGACAGGAAGCAGACGTTACTGTAAAACGCAAGGACGAGGTTTTGGTGAAGAAGGTGGTTTTTTAGGGGGAGTACTTTTTAGAGAGGAAGAAGAGAGTCTGTAGTGAGGAAGCATAAAGTCAATATGTTTTTAAATCGGAATCACAGGTCATGATGAATTATAAATTGTAGCTGATTTGAATTTTCATATGAGCAGGATTCGATTTTCCGAATTCAATACGCAATTTGGATATAATACTGCATCTCGTTACGGTTATTAGCCGTATTTATTCGCTAAATTTAAATTATTTTTATATTTGAATGGATTTGTGCAATGCATGGACAGGCTGCTTAATGAAATAGTTGCGTTGAGAAATATGTTAATAGTAATTCAAAACGACTGCGCTAAATTTAACACTAACAGACAAAAATGAAAAAAATATCAATTGTTATTTTAATGACTTTGTTTTTTTATTCAATATCATTTGCACAGCAAAAAAACACATCCCAATTAATCAAACGAATTGAATCCTACTTAGAAGAATTTGAAAAAATTGGTTTTGCAGGAACTGTGCTTATAGAACTTGATGGAAAGAATATCATTTCAAAAGGATATGGATTTAGAAATGTGGAATTTAATAAAAAAAATACACCAAATACAATTTTTGACATCGGTTCTCTGACAAAACAATTTACCGCATCTGCAATTCTAAAGTTAGAAATGCAAGGCGAATTATCCACTTCTGATACCATTACTAAATTCTTTCAAAATGTACCGGTTGATAAATCCATTATCACCATTCACGATTTATTAAGACACCAATCAGGATTAGAAAGCCAAGTAGGCGAAGACTATGAGCCAATTAGCGATCAAGATTTTATTGAAACTGTAATGAAATCAACTTTAAAATTCAAAGTTGGTTCAGATTATTCCTATTCAAATATAGGATATAGTTTGCTTGCACTTATTATTGAAAAAGTAACAAGACAATCGTATGAGCAATACCTTTATGAAAACCTTTGGAAACCTTCCGGAATGGAAACAACGGGTTATAGCAGACCAAATTTTGATGCCGATTTAATTGCAATTGGTTATGGTAAAGACTATAAGAACTGGGGTAGACCAACGGAAAAAAAGTGGAATGGAAAAGCTCCTTACCGTCACTTATTGGGAAATGGTGGGATACTTTCAACTTCAGAGGATATGTTTAAATGGCATAAATCTTTGATGACTGAAAATGTTTTATCAAAAGAAGCAAAGGAAAAATTATATCATCCATCAATTAGAGCAAACGAAAATAGTAAGGCAATTTATGCCTATGGCTGGGATGTTTCCAAGACAAATAGAAATACTTTTCGTGTTTGGCATAATGGCACAAATAATATTTTTTATGCCGACTTTATGCGATTTATAGAGGAAAAAACAACCTTGGTTTTAATGTCAAATAAAACATTTAGAGGCACAGACCAACTTAACTTTGAAATAGCCAAAATAATTTTTGATAAAAATTACATACCAACTATTCCTAAACCTGACAATAAAGCCAATCAAATTTATTCGCAAGAAATAATTGAAATTATATTGAGTAAAGGACTTGAAGGTGCTATGTTAAAGTATAAAAACAGACCTTCAAAAACAGACATTTTGGAATATCTGTTTATTAGAAAAGGCTATGAACAATTAGCACAAAACAAATATGATGAAGCAATTGGAATTTTTACAATGAATTGCATTGCGAATCCTAATTCATATAATGCTTTTGACAGTTTGGGAGAAGCCTATATGATTAAGGGCGACAAAGTATTAGCAATAAAGAATTATAAAAAAAGTTTGCAATTAGACTCAACAAATGAAAACGCAAAAGATATGATTAATAAGATGAAACAATAATGACAAATAAAGCACTACTACTGACGTGGAATTTGCTTTTCAGTGCTCCCCAGACACAATTGTGGTTATCCAATTTTTGGTTCTCCTCATTAACTTTTGTGACGAAAATCGTCAACTTCCCGAATCCCGAAACCGTTAACTTTCAGTAAATACCACGCCCAATTTAGGCAACGTAAATAAGACAAAATGGTAAACCGAAATTTCACACCTTTTCCAATTTTGACAACGGAAAGGCTCACGCTTCGGCAATTGTCAACTGATGACCAGCAAAATATTTTTGCTTTACGTTCTGACTCAGAAATAAACAAGTATCTTGACAGAGAACCAAGCAAGACAATTGAAGGTGCAATAAACTTTATAAACATAGTTAGTGATAACATTCAAATAAGCAGCTCAATTTATTGGGTAATTATCCTGACGAAATCAAAATCATTTGTTGGGGCAATTTGCCTTTTTGACTTTTCAACCGAAAAAATAGCTCCGAAATTGGGTATGAGCTCATGACAAAATTTCAAAATCATGGAATAATGAAAGAGGCAACAGAAGAAGTTATTGATTTTGCTTTTCAGGTATTGAAGTTTCAAAAAATTGTAGCGTTTACTCACAATGGAAATCAGAATTCAACCAAACTTTTGACGAAATTTAACTTTGTTCAATCATTAGAAGCAAACGCAGTAAATACAGATTTTAATATTTTCACATTGACTCATATAAATTTACAACTATAAAGCAAAATACATTAAGAATAAAAGCCTGAGCTGTTATCATTAGTTTGAAAAAAGTGGGACATTTGTACTTAATTTGAACATTGTAATTCTAAACGGCATTTATTGTAAATCGAACATTTGTATTTCGATTTCACCACCTTCGCCAAGAAATAAACAGTTACACGAAACCTAATTATAAACCCTTCAACTAACAAGTAAACATGTTTATTAAGAAAAGTACACTATTGATATTATCTCTTATTATTGTTCAGGTTTTAATGGCACAAAGTAAAAAGGAAAAACTGGCTGAAGTACTGAATGCTTACCACAACTTTAATATGTTTGATGGTGCCGTTTTGGTTGCTGAAAATGGTGAGATTATTTATAAAGATGCGTTTGGCTTGGCAAACAGAGAGTGGGATATTCCCAATTCTATAGATACTAAATTTATGATTGGTTCCATTTCGAAACCTATCACTGCTACCCTCATGCTCATATTTGTACAAAAGGGGCTGGTGGGTTTGGATAAAACCATTGAAGATTACTTACCTGAATTCAAAAACAAACCTGCAGCGAAAGTAACTATAAGGCAATTGCTTAACCATACTTCAGGAATTCCAAATTACGACATCATTAAAGATTTTTTTCCGAGAATTAGTCGACAAAGTTTCAGCCGAGAAAACTATTTAGAAGTATTTCAAGATTCTGCTCTTGCCTTTGCTCCAGGTACGAAGTATTTATACAGCAGTTGGGCTTATTTTATGTTGGGATACCTCATTGAAAAAGTCACTGGAAAAACTTATGACCAAGCAATGAATGAAGAAATATTTAGTAAATTAAAGATGGAAAATTCAGGTTCTTATTTACATACTCAAATTGTATCAAAAAGGGCTTCGGGTTATGATTATGGGTTGGGACATTATTTAAGTGCTGATTTTAGAGACCAATCCAATACCATGGGGACGGGTGATATTTATACTACTGTTGAAGATCTTTTTAAATTTCATAGGGCATTAGCAAGCAATACATTGCTAAACAAAGAATTAACCGATGAAATGTTTGCACCAGGCATGAGACCAGCACGTTATGGATATGGCTGGTTTAATCAGAATTTTCGATATACAGCTACTGATAGTATTACTGCAAATTATCATTTAGGATCTACAGAAGGATTTATATCGTTTATGATTAGAATGCCGGAAACAAATAGTATGGCAGTCATTTTATGTAACAGTGCCCCAACAGATTTTTTTGGAATTATTAAAAATATATTAAAAGTGCTTTACAATAAGCCGGTCATACTTAAAGAACCTATACATAAAAAAATGGAAACCATTATTGGAAAATATAATGCTATAAAAGCTGTTTCCGAATATAAAAAAATGAAAGTTGATACAGTTCACTATTATGCAGATTGGTTACAAATGTATTATCTCGGAGAAAAACTGCTTAGTTTAAAAAGATATGATGATGCAAGAATCATTGCAGAGAATAATGTTCAAGAGTTTCCTGATAAGGATTTTATAACACTATCCATGGCAACTATTTATTTGAGTTTGGATAGAAAAGAAGATGCCATAAAGTTCTATAAAAGAACCTCGAGCTAAATCCTGAAATGGAAGAAGCAAAAAATAGATTAAAAGAATTAGGGGCAAATTGAAAACGGTTTAGAGTATCTAGAATAGTTTAGGTAGGGTTGAATTTAGTCACTTAAGTAAAATTACCTAATGCGATATTCAATTAAAATAAACAATTGATTTTAAATAGCAGTCCAGTTGAAACTAATTTTATTCCGACTAACTAATAATTGGTGAACTGCCTGATAATTTTATTTTAGAACGGCATCATCCCTGAGAATGAGCTTTTATTTCATTTAAATTTTTAAAGTAGCGTATTTAATAACTCAATGACATTGGTTTTGTATTTGAGTTTTCTGATTTAAGGATTTTAATTCAGTATTTTAGTGTCTATGCCAATTCTATGCACCGGATTGAATGGCCTGAATATTTTCTTCTCCATTAAATTTGTAATGCATCAGAGTAGTTTCATCTTGCAATAAATTATCGGTGTGAATGCTATTCAGATATTTATTCTTATGTAAATCAATAAAAATTGGCTTATAGGGCCATTGGTTATATGTACATTTTTCAATTGTTGGATAGGATAATTAAAATCTGTAATAGGGGAGGAACCCAATCTGGATTTTATAGAATCTGATCTATTTATTGAAATTCAGAACAAATAAAGCGTCATTCAGAACATATCGAATTATTATAATTACGAATTATCAAACTGCCTCTATTTTTAGCTTTTGAAAAGATTCGTAAAAATGATGGTGGTTTTGATAAGGAACTTAGCCTCAAATTAAAATTTCTTGGAATGATCAAACGAGTATTTTGTATACTGGTCAATTGCAGTATATGGGTGTTTTCATTAAGCAGCCAATTAAACTCTTTAGAGAATTTGGAGCAGTTGGATAAAGGTGGATTGAAAAAGACTCTAAGTGGTTTTTTTAAAGACTTCTATTCATTTGGAGATCCATTCCAATTGGGAGGGGGACTGTCTATCAACATGCGATCCTATGATGCAATGGGAGGTCCGTTGCGACAAGATCCTTTCTTTTATACTATCAATGCAAATGTCAATGTGAAAATCTACCAGATCGATCTTCCGTTTTCAATGGTATTGACTGCAAAAAATACCAGCAAATCCTATCCCAGCTTTTCAGATTTGAAGGAATCTTTAAAAGACAACATCAACAACAGAAAGAATGGATTCGCTAGAATAGGGATCAGTCCCTACTATAAATGGGCAAAGTTGCACCTGGGCCACCGGTCTATGAATTTTTCAAAGTACACATTGAATAACCTAAATTTTTTTGGTGCTGGAATGATGCTGGAACCTGGAAAACTTAGAGTGGGCGCTATGTATGGAAGGATTGCCAAAGCAGAACCCATTAATTTATCTTTGGTTACCCCAAACCTTCCGGTTTATCAGCGAATTGGATGGGGAACTAAAATTGGCTATGGGGACGATAAAGCTTCTGCAGATGTAACGGTTTTCACGGCAAAAGATGATGATCAATCCATTGACATTCCTGCAAGTTATTCAAAACAAGTAAGTCCGGAAGCAAATCTGGTACTCGGAATCCAACTACAAAAATTATTCTTTGAAAAATTTAGAGTCAAATTTGATTTTACCAACAGCGGAGTATCCCCTAACACGCTCGATGCCGATGCTGCAGATAAAAGTATTACGAATTTTTTATTAAAGAAGAAAACTACAAGCTACTACGGCAATGCTTTGGAAAGTTCTGTTGGATATGAAGGAAAATCTTTTAATGCTGGCATTTCTTTGAATAGAATTGATTCCGATTTTGAAACATTTGGAGCATATTTTTTTAACCGAGACATCATGGACGTCCAGGCTTTTACAAATTTTGGATTGATTCAAAACAAACTCAATACTTCTCTTAAATTCGGTACACAATCAAACAACCTCGATGGTAGCAAGCCAACTACCACTACGAGATTAATTTACGACATCAACACGGTGTGGTCTGCTAAAAAGATAAATGTGCAAGCAAATTATAGCAACAATGCTTCAGATATTACCTATGTATTGAATCAACAATTGGACTCCCTAAATGCAGTTGTTGTGACCCAAGACATTGGACTGAATGTAACTTATACCTTACCTTTCAAAAGTCAGCACCAACACCTTGTTTCCTTAAGCGGTAATATGCAGGATGTCAGCGATGATATTGAAAAAACAGCCAGCAGTACAAGTTCGAAACTTTTTTTGATAAACACATCCTACGTGTTGAAGACCAAATCAAAATGGGCATTTACAACGAGAGTAAATTATAACAAGAATGAATTTCAAGGTACTACTTTGAATAGAACAGGGTTTGGAGCTGGCGTAAAAAAAGAATTTTTGTCAGGGAAACTCTCCCTTGGAATAAATTCAAATTATTTTCTAAACAAGAATGCATCTGGAAGCAAATCAACAAACTTGCAAAGCATATTAAATATAGGGTATCAATTATTTAAAGGATTGAATACCCAATTCACATGGGGATTGTTAACAACAAAAGCAGATCCTGGTAGCAAGTTTACAGAAAATACAGCAAATCTAGGTCTTCAATACAATTTCAATTACGCTCCGAAGGCTAAAAAATCAAAGAAGTAAATTTTATAATTCATAAAGTTTAAAAGAATAAAATGATGAATCAGAAATTCATATTATCCAGTATAATTTCTATTTTAATAGTAACAGGCATTCAATCACAACAGATTTGGCCTGTCCAGGTGAATGGCAGTATGTTGCCTCCACACTCCCTGGATCTGAAAGTGTATACCACAGATCGGATCGAGGATTTAATATTCAATGTTATTTTGATGGATCCAGTGGAGGAAATGCTGGAAGTTAAACCTGTTTTGAGTATTGAGCAAAACGGGAATGTAATCTATCAGACGGATATGAATTTTGCATCAGTTCCAATAAAACTCTTGCAATTTGAACAGTACACTTTGAATGGTTCAGAGTTAAGTGTATACTTGTCCAATGAAGCCCTCACTGGTAAGAACTCGGAAGGACGCGGATCCGTTATTCTTCCCGAAGGATTGCTGGATATTTGCATTCAAATGTATGGCGTAGACAGAGTCGTGCCTGTCTCAAATAAATTCTGCATCACTTCCAATTTCAGGTTAAACCAGGCGCCACAACTAATTAAGCCTGTTTTTAATGAAAAGATAAAGATACCAGCTATCCAAAATATGATTTTCTCATGGCTGCCCATGCATTTAGGTAGTGGTAACAATCCAGGTGCGGTGGAATATTTTTTTGAATTGGTCGAATTACCTCAAGGAGTCATGAATGCCAATGACGCTTTTGAAAGTGCACTCAAAGTATTTAATACTACTACAACTTCTACCTCTCTGATCTATTCACAGGCAGAGCCTGTACTTGATCCTAATAAATATTATGCTTGGCGTGTTACGGCATCGAGCTTCCTATATCCCACCAGCAAGTTATTTCAAAACGACGGCAAAAGTGAAATATCGATATTTATTCTCTATGACGGAGACTCACCTCAACCGAATTGAATCCGTTTGACAATCCGGCTCCAAGAGGATGTTCTGTATATGAAACCAGTTATGGGCCCATTGCAAAGCAGATAATGAATCTATGATCGTTGGGGTCAATCAGGATGAAGTTGGGATATTTTAAAATGAAAATCACGGAAGCAATCGGCGCTATTCAAAATGGATATTCGGGCAAAGGTATCGTGTATTATCCTATGTTGCGTTCGTCGCTGGAAGTTGAATTTGAGAATTTAAAGTAAATAAGGAAGGCAGAGTGTATGAGAGTGAAAGGATACAAACGCTGCAGGAGTCCGGATATCTATCTGGATATGAAACAGATCAATTCTTCAAATGTGAAGGATTATTTTTCTGTAGACTATGTGGATAAATTTTACAGTAAGATCGGTTCCCAAAGTAAGGTAGCTGATCTTCCACAGGATAATATCAAATTAAATGCACTTCCACGTTTAAGCAATGTTAAGTTTCCAAACGATGGCGTCAGTGTGCAGGAGTTTATTTTACACCAACAAATGCATTTGTGAATCTTGTTTCCAAAATACAAGGGAGATATTTTGTCGGAACAAATATACCTGCAACTCCATATGGATTAAAATCGGGAGCCTATCTGGTACAGTTTAATTCTACCAATCCCTCAGGTGGTGAAAAATTACAGAATCCATTTTATTGGTGGGCCTACAATCTGCAGGAAGCAAGATAGAATGTGATTGTAATGGTTATCAGGATATTAAAGCAAAAACCGGACTTATCATTTCACCACAGATTTTCATCAGGTGGATCATGCTGGACCCATATCATTAACAACAGAAAAACCTGTAAATGATATGGGGTACTTACACCGGCAAAGTGAGTCTGAGTAGCGCATTTGCAGTGAATGGATTGGAAGGATTTAAGTTTTATTCCAAAATCCGGTACATTGGATTTAAATCAAATGCTGCAGGATCCGGCCAGACAAGTCCTGAATTGACCAATCCTGCCTGGAGAGGGCTGATTATTGACAATGGTGCTGGAGTTGCCACAGAAATATAATATCGTCCATCCATCCAAACCAATATTGTTGGAAAGGGAAACCCAATCATTGATGATAATGATATTCAAGAAGGATTTTTTATCAAAAAGATGTTTTGAGTTTTAGCAAGGGAAGGATGGGTCCATGGGCATACAGCATAGATTCCATATTGATGAATATTAGTAAGGATAGAAATTCAAACCTAAGTCTACGTGGACAATTAATGACCCCATTTTTGACGATGCATTTCCTTACAGTGCACAGTTTCAAGAATCAAAGAAGACCAACACAAAATTAAACAGCATCCATCCTTCAAGCTGAATTAAAAATGTCTATGCTGTCATGGAAATTTTTTATTCTCGAAGAATGATTCTAAGATTGAAGAGCTTTAATCGATAATAATGGTGAATTGGTATTATCACCAAAGGTGTTCATTTAATGGAAATCCAAACATCAACTTTACCGGGATGAGGAATTCAGGAAATCGATTCTAAATAAGAATAAATCTGAAATTATTGAAGATCTTGAGAAATCCTTAGAATTTAAAGTCACTGGATTTCAACCCGAATAATTTAAGCATTCAGGGGGCTTACCAGTGATCCATTTTAATAGCGGAAAAATAATATAAAGCAGATGTTTTGAAGAACAAAATTCGACATTGAATTTTGGGCAACA
>JADJRO010000001.1:2822500-3004938 GCA_016712145.1 Saprospiraceae bacterium | reverse complement strand
ATAGAAATTTCATTGTACGATAGATTTAAAAAGTATTTTGAATATCTAAACACTGGTTATAAAGGTTCACGATATGAAGTATACGCTTATAATGGAGGTCTATTTAAACATGATGAAATTCTGAATTCGTAAAAATTGATGATGAATTATTGTACAAACACACTTTAAGGCTCTCAGAATATAATTTTGAAAGTGAAGTGGATGTGAAGCATTCTTGGCCACATTTTTGAAAACTCCCTTAATCAAATAGATGAAATAAAAGCTAAATCTGAAGGAGAGGATTTTGATAAAATAAAAAGTAGAAGAAAAAAAGATGGTGTTTTTTATACACCAAAGTATATTACAAAATATATGGTGGACAATACCATCGGAAAGTTGTGTACTGATAAAAAAATTGATCTCAAAATAAGTGAAGAAGAATATATTTATAATAAGTCAAGAAAGAAGATAACTACCCAAGAATTACTTAATAAGATAACTGATTATAGAAATTGGCTTTTGCAGATCACCATTTGTGATCCTGCTTGTGGATCAGGAGCATTTTTAAATCAGGCTTTAGATTTTTTAATTAATGAACATAGAAATCTTGATCAGCTACAAGCTAAACTCTTTGGAGATACTCTGATAATCAGTGATATTGAAAAAAGTATTTTAGAAAATAATTTGTTTGGAGTAGATATAAACGAAGATGGAGTTGAAATAGCTAAGCTCTCTCTATGGCTTAGAACTGCTCAACCAAATAGAAAAATTAAATGATCTAAGTAATAATATCAAATGTGGCAACTCTTTAATTGATGACTCAGAAGTTGCAGGTGAAAAAGCATTTAATTGGAAAAAGGAATTTCCACAAGTTTTTGAAAATGGTGGCTTTGATGTTGTCATTGGTAATCCTCCTTATGGTGCTTTTATCGATAAAGCATCCAAAGAGTTTTATCAAAGTAAAATGAAATCTTTCCAAGGAAATTTTGAAATTTATTTCTTTTTTATAGAATTAATAAGTCTCATTTTAAAAACCAATGGTAAAATTGGATTTATTACTCCTGATACCTGGATAAATATACCGCAGGCCAAAAAATTAAGGGAGCATATATTAATTAATTATGGGATAAATAATTTTGTCATTTTTAAAAACTCAGTATTTGAAGACGCAAGTGTTAATGCAATTATTTTCATTCTTACTTACAAAAGACTCAATGAAGTATGCGAAATTATCTTATTTGATTCAAAATCTAGTGGTTCAATTAATGACATCAAAAATAAAAAATCTGGACTGATTGAAAATTGGAAAAATTCAGAAGATAAACAATTTCAGGTTATCCAGAATGAAATAGATATTCAAATTATTGAGAAAATAAATTCTGTTTCAATTAAAGGAGAAATCTTTCTTGACGTTTGTCAGGAATTGTTCCATATTCAACTGAGCATTTAACTAAAGATGAAGTAAAAAGCAGAATTTATCATAGTGATAGAAAAATAGATGATAATTATGGATTATGGATACAAGGTAGGTCAATAAAAAGATATGGAATAAGTATAATTAGGGAAGAATATTTAAATTATGGAAAATGGCTTCATAGAGCAAGAAAGTTTAAGTATTTTTTTGAAGATAGAATATTAATCCAAGAAATCACAGGTGGCAACCCTCCGAGAATTTCAGCAGTAAACTATTCTGGAAAACTATTTCATGACCCAGGAATAATTTCTTGTTTGAATATTTCTAACTTAAACACAAAATATTTATTAGCCCTCATAAATTCAAAGTTGATTTCTTGGTACAATTATATGACTTCACCAAAAGGAAATAGATTGACATTTCCGAAAATATTAATTGGGGATATTAGAAAACTACCAATTATTGAATCTAATTTGGAAAAACAACAAGCATTTGTTGAAAAAACAGAAGGAATGCTTTCTTTGAATAAAGATTTACAGAAAGTTTCTCTTGATTTCCAAAGAACTTTACTGAGGAAATTTAATTTCGAATCATTATCCAATAAGATAGAAGAATGGTATATGTTAACTTATTCAGAATTTATTAAAGAGTTAGGTAAAAAGAAAATAAAACTTTCTTTATCTGAAGAAGTTGAATGGGAAGAATACTTTTTAAAAGAATCTGGTAAGGCATTTGACATAAAATCAAGACTTGAATCAACAGATAAGGAAATTGACCAAATGGTTTATCAATTATATGGATTAACAGAAGATGAAATAAAAATAGTTGAAGGCAATTGAAGATATTCTCCATTATCAGAAAATCATTGTTGCTTTATCAGAAACAGATAGGATAATGAAGGAGATTGATTTGATTAAATTTTGAATTATTTTAATAATGAATAAGACTTTAAAATATTGAAATATTAATTCACAGATATTTTCAAATATGGTTATAATTAAAAAAGCAACAAGAGAATTACTTAATTCAATTATTTAAAAATATTCCTTTTGACCCAGTAATTATTGAGGCACTTGATAAACAATTGGAAGGAGACATTATTAACTGTATAGTTGAAAATAATAATGCGGTTGGGTATTGCATCTACACTAAAAATGATGATAATAATCAATTAATAATTGGCATAAATCAGGAATTCACAAGGAAAGGTTATGGTTTTTCTCTTGCAAAACAAACAATTGAAGAAGCATTTAAAGTCTCCAAGGTGAATGTCATAAGAATTAAAACATTAATTGAAAGACCTTCTAATAAATTAGCTTATAAATTAGGATTTGTTGAAACCAAAAGAGATGCTAAAGAAATATTTTATGAACTTAAAATGAAAGAATTTTCTTTAAATTGAAAATGCTTTATTTAAATTGAACAAAATGAGTGAGCCAAAAAATTCACATTTCGTTTCAAAAGTTTATCTTAACAATTTTTCTTTTGATGAGAATGGAAATTTATATTCCTTGTCAATTAAATCACCCTATCCGAAAATAAAAGTTAAAGAGCGCAATATATCTCAAATTTGTTATGAAGAAGATATTTATAAAATTAAAACTGATAAAGTTTTAAAAGATATTTTAGTACTGATCCTAATTATATAGAAAAGAATCTTTCAGTTATGAGACTAAATTTTAAATAGCATTAAATCTAAAATTGAAAATTGTGATAATCTTGAGATTGAAGATGCCAGAAACTTTATAAAAGCAATTACAAGCATTAAGTATAGAAATACATCTGTAAAAGAGAAAATATTTGATCAAGATTTTTTAATGAATTCTAAAAATAATAATTTCAATCTCTTTAAGGATCATTTAAGGACAAATGGCATTCCAATTGATGAAAACCCAAATTTTATTAGATTTTTTGAATTAGCTGAAGAAGCCGTTTCTCATCAATTGAAAAATGAAAAT
Source organism: Saprospiraceae bacterium (assembly GCA_016712145.1). Classification (NCBI taxonomy): domain Bacteria; kingdom Pseudomonadati; phylum Bacteroidota; class Saprospiria; order Saprospirales; family Saprospiraceae; species Saprospiraceae bacterium. The sequence goes on along the minus strand of JADJRO010000001.1, from coordinate 3,001,587 downwards.
GTTGTTTCTGATATTTATAATCAAACAATAATTGAAATAGAAACTGGTACAAATAGTATTAATAATTATGTGGTTGATGAATTGTTAAAGTGCCATATTACAATTTTATGTACTTCAAAGTTAATGCCATTTATTACAAGCGATAATCCAGGTTTTGTATTGCATCCAAATGGAAAAATAGAAACACCATTTTAACGAACGCAGAGGCATTTGTTTTTCCCTTAACTCCTACAAGGTTAATAATAATAAATCTTAAGATTTAGATTCATCTAGCTCTACAATAAAGAAAATCACTTATACAGATACAAATGAAGATGAAATAAAAAAGATTTATATAGCATCTATCAATGTTGCCAAAGAAAAATATTTTCAAACAATTTTGATGTTTTGGAAGGGCTTAAACTAAAATATCATCATAATTTTATTCTCAAAAATAGCCATGAAAAACTATTTTAAATTATAAGTTCAAATCTATATTAAACCTAAATCATGGTTAAAGAAGAAACAAAACTAGATTTATTTCTACTTGCATTATATAATGCTTCAAAAAATTCAGAAAAGAATGAACACTTTTATGCCTTTAGCCTGATTGATAAATATAATCTACCTATTGAAAAAAGAGAAGTTCGAAGAATAGTTCAAGCTCTTGAAAATAAGGGTTTATTACATCCATTCTATATTGTTGACAATGCAAACGTAAAGTTGTTGTCTGGTGGTTATATTTACTGTGAGAAAGATTCATTTACTTCACCAAATACTCCCACTAAGGATCTGTATATTTACATAGTTGAAGAGAATAAAAATAGATTTGAAGCTTATACACATGAAATAAGATTATATTTTCAAGCAATCAAAAATCTTATTGCAGAAGAGCAAAATAAAAATGATCAGAATATTTTAGAATTAGCAGATTTTCTTGATGAAATGAATTCTGGAAGAGCTGAAAAAAATAAATTAAATATGTTTTTGGAAAAATTTAGAGAATATGGATCTTACTTTTCCATTTTGAAAAACATATCTGATGCCATTACTTAAAATTAGATATTAAATTTCATCGCCAACACAACTCCAAATAGGAAGTCACTTTCTGGATGATATGATTTTTTGGGATACTGGTATTAGATTTAGTACTATAAATGAATTCACTTAAACTTTTGTGATTTTTTCAAATATCTTTTTGCTGTTCTTTTAAAATTTGAATCATTCCACCAAGCATCATAATGTTTATAAAATACTTTAATAAAATCAGATCCTAATGCATTTTCAGCAAAGACAAAAGTTAAATCCTTAAAGTAATAAGCAGCATTATTATACTTAGTTTTAAAGATTTTATCTTTTGATTCAATGATTTCACTCACTTTAGACATTAGGCCCTCTGCTTCATTTTCTTCCAGGTTTTTATATGAATATCCTAAATACTCTTGATCATAATTATTGTTATTTGCATATTCATTAAAAAATACAAATAATAAACCTTTTTCTTTAACTCATCACATTGATAAAATACAGTTGTCAATTCACCGCTTTTTGATGCAGTCAGAGCATCAATTTCAACTTTAACCAATTGTCCTTCAGGAATATTAAGAATTTTTTGACAAACAAATTTTTTACTTACTTGCTCCGCAATGTCTTTATTAAATTCCCTTCTAAAAAAAAGCCCACCCAAAGAACCTCCTTCATCCTGTGCTTTCATTACTTGAGAACTCAGAGGAGAAATATTTATCAATATTAAAATGTCAAGAATCCAAAATTTTAAAATCCTTTTCATACCTAAATTTTTGATTTAACAATAAGCTTAAAACGTGCCTAATTATAATTGTACCTTGAACAAGTGAAGAATTGACATAAATATAGTAAATTCTATTTGGAACTAGTCACAATTCAATTCTATATTGAGTACTTGGAATCAGTATCCATCACTAAATTCTGACTAGTGATTTGTTCCCTAGACAGGTATTCAACTTTGAAAAATTGTCCCCACTATCACAATCTTTATAAGGAGTCAAACTTCAAACTGAAGACACTTTGCCATTCCAAAATTGCATCCAACCCTATTAAGGAATGCTGCAAAATTGGAATTCCTAAAGTCCTAAAAGTCAACAATCTAAATAGAAAATAGGTATTCAAATTATACCCATAAAAACTATCTTAAAACGCATTTATAAACTCAACAAGCGACGATCTTTTCCTTCAGGGCCAAACCTCATTTCGGAATAAAGTCCTCTTAAAATGCAGATAATCAGCTATTTAGGTTTGAACTTTGAATCTCAAAAAACTACCCCTAGCTTTAATCATATTATAGGTATCAGAAAACAAGTTGACCACCAGAGAATGCTTAACTTTATGAGATAAACCAACTAAAAATGCCTCAGATAAATCCCTACCGGATAAAGCAAGCATCAAACAGGAAAGTCTCCAATCTAGAAAGTGAAAGTTTATGTGTTGCCATTTAATAATTATCAAAGTTTAGTTCGTAAATATCGGAATTTATATTGGTGTGTTGGATAAAAACGGCTCTTCTGCAAGCTTGAGTTGTGGGTCGGCTTATGCGGCTTGCAAATGTGCCGTTATGTCTACCGTGTCGTTGTCTTTTACGCTTTTGACTAACGTCACCAACTAAGCTTGAAAATCAACAAGATGTAAATCCAAGATATTCTGATTACAGATCAAATTTAGTTATAGATTTTAGAATTCGACTTACTAATCCAAGTTTTCTTTTTTGATCCAGCATCAGACACTCTTTTGGTGGGTTATATTAAATTTCTTTAGTAATCATTGTCCATATTAATTACTGCTAGCTTTGTCGCCGTAGCTGAAACGGCATATGATGATTTGTCTATATAATTATTTCTTCATTCATTATTATTTTTTCGCTTAATAAATCCTAATATTGATGCAGTAATTAAAATTCCAATCAAATTTAGAAATGCATTCATTTTTAAATCCGAATAATATATAAATTTTACATTAAGTCCATTAACAAAAACTCTTCCAGTTAAACTTAAGTTTTTAGTTTCACAAAGATCTTCATCAGATCCGTAAAGATTTAATGTTGAAGAATGTTTATAAAATGTATCTATTTTATCAATAATTACTTCTGAAGCTGGGTGGACATTAATACTTGCATTTTCATAATAAATAATACCCTCTGAATTTGTTGCTTTCAATTTATTAAATCCTCCAAATATCTTAACCGAACTACAGTCAAATACTTTAGGTATATTATAAACAATATTTGGGCATTCCTTGGTTAGACGATCAAGAAATCTTGAATATTTTCATCATGAAATTGACACAATTTAAAGGTGTCAGGTGTATTAAAGTTGTATTTATGGATTTTATACCTTTGGAATACATTCTGAGCGTTAAGAAATGAATCAAAGAATACCACAGGGTGAGATATCTTAAGATTTAACAAATTTGACCATTCATCAAACTCTCGAATTTTTTGGATTCCTTTCGAATTGCACTATTGAAATAGAGCTCATTTTCGTAATTTTGTTCCTCTGAATATAATCTAATTAGATATTTTTTATAATAAAATTCATCTTGCTTTTCACGATATATATTATAATTGCAACTGTCCAAATTATTTTCATTTGAGAATGTCTTAACTAATAGCTTCCTGTATACCATTTTAATCCACCATAATTAGGTATAAGATTCTTTTCATATAAATCCTTTTGCAAAAAGATACCAGCAAATGACATTGATTTAATACTTAAGTAATTAATTATCATATTACTTGTGTCTTCTTTTTTTTTGGAACTTTAACTCCATTCTTTACCATATTCGCAATGACGGAATTTACCTTGTCGTGGCTTAATTTGGGAAAATCCTCATCAAAAAGAAAATTACTTGATTCCGAATTTTCTTTCTTTTCCGATTCTAAAACAGTACCGATTGAATCAGTATTTATATTTTTTAACATAGAAGCAAAGACATCAATATCAAGTGATCCTCTTCGTCCCTCAAAATTAAAATTAAGTACATTCTTTAAATCGCTTTTAGCAAGAACGCTTGAGCTAATACGGCATGAAAATGGAGTTTTTGTTTTAATAATAACTCTACAAGATGGAGCAATTTTAATAATTGTGTCTTCTAGTATTAAATATTGCGAATTATTTGAACTAAAAAAAGTTGTTCCTGACATAATATCAAGATGTGGTAGATCAAATAAATCCAGTGTTATGTAATCTTCCATTTCAACAGTGTCACCAAATTGATCCAAAAACAATCTATCATAGGCCAACCAAGAATATTTTTGTTTGGGATTAGCATGATTTAACAAACTTAGACCAGTGCTTGCATGAGTATAACTCATTTCATAGTTTGTGTATTGAACATCATTTGAAATTTGCTCTCTCATTTGAGATACTTTATACTTAAGGAGGATAATTATGAAGTAAGGCAATAGAAGAACATTTGTTTGAAGTATAAATATCAATTTTTTCATTTGTAATTATTGAAACAAATGGTTGATTATAAAATATTCCTTTTTATATATCACATATAAATTTGAATCTTCAACAAATGTATGGAGAGTAAATATTTTATTTGTACTATCTAATATAAATATATCACAATCAAACAGTATTTGCGGTATCCAATTTTGATGCTGAAGAAATGGACAAACTATATTATACGAATTAATAGTTGATTTATCGAATTTACTAGTATCAATAAGTACATTTTCAAGGCTTGCCTTATTATTATTCCCTAAAATACATGAGTATTCATTAATGGGAAAATCCCCACGACATCCACAAATTGGGCTTAAAGAAACCGGCTTTAGCTCATTTTGATCTATTTCTATATTTCCTGAAAAATTTAAATTTTAATGTAATCGTTGATTTTGGAAAGAAAATAGTAAATATGTATAAAACTAAATAATATGCTGGTACTGCCAAAACAAAACTCAAGACACCATCACGAATTAATTCCAATTTAGTATTGTTTCCATGTGAATCACTTTTGTCTATTAAATCAGGCATAATATAATTATTTCATGGTATTAATAAATTACTTAAAATTACTCAAAAGTAATCTTCTTTTGTCTTAATCCTCAATTAACTGGACATTTTTTTCTAAAGCATTTTGCTACTATTTCATAATTGTCCTGATCCTCTGTAAGGTGGAAAAACGTTGAAATTGACTGCCCTAGAACGCTTTAAAACAGCTTGTTTGATTGTAACAAAGTGAAATTAGGATAATTACTAAAAATTTCGAACTACTTAATATTGTCAGGATAAAAGAAAGAATCGCAAATTTATTTTTGTTTTAAAAGTTTATATTCTGAATAGCAATTAAATATTAATTATTGATGTTTTTGGTTTTTATGTACAATACAATATTCACTACCCTAATCTGGAGAATAATTTCATCTTCGTCCGGTTGATCTTGCTATAGCTTCATACCTTAAACTTTTTGGTTCATGCCAAATGCAATAGTTGCTACCAATATTAGCAGAATTTCCGCATTGTTTGTTTTTTCTGTTTATCCCAATGCATCTTTTAGTTTCTTGAATTATTTGCTTTGATAATGTGAATCCGTTATCAAGACTTAGGTTTAGTCTTTGAATTCCAATGCCCCCAAAGGCAATTAAAAAGCTCAAGAGGATAGTCTTCATAATAGTTGGACAAATCTTTAGCTACGAATCAAATATAAGTAATTTTCCTTAATTTTAAAAATTCAGGCTGCTTGAATGAACCGATTAGACTCAAGAGTGCTTTTTATCATAATTTCTTAATTCACATATTCTGGTAGAGGGTATAAAACTTATCAGAACGTCCAGAATCAGAAGATTTGGTGAAATCAAGATAATTTGATGTTAGGTTTAAGAATTGAACTTGGTAATTCATTGGAATCGTGTTATAAAATCGAAGGTATTGCTATTTCAAATTGAAATTGAGCATGGCTTTCTGAGTTAAACCCTTTCTATTATAAAGTGCATAGGGTATCTTTTGAATTACCCCTCCCTATTTAATACTAATTCCAAAATGTAGGTTACAAGATTTTGATATCAGATGAATGCATTGCTATCATTTGATAACTTAAACTGAAAATGGAAAATTGCCATAAAATAAATGCTCTATCCTTAAAAACCGCACCTCTTAACGCACCTATAAATATAAAATATTATATTATATTGTTAATCAATATATATTTTCAAGTCCGCTCTCGACCTCAACAATCACAAATCCCCTTATTCTCCCGGATAAGGGGATTTTTATTTTAGGTTACATAGCTTTAAGGAACAGCAAAATTCCTTTTATTTTACCAACAACAATTTATTGCTAATTGCCTTTCCATTAAATTGGATTAAACAGGAATAATTACCGGCAGGCATATTGCTTGCATCCCATTCCACTTCATGCGTTCCACTTTCCTCAATTTTATTAATTAGCTCAGCGCATTGAATTCCATTCGTATTGTAAATGGTAACTTTTACCCATCCTTTTGCAGGTAGCTGATAGCTGATTTTTGTATTGTTTTGAAATGGATTTGGAAAATTCTTGTTTTTCAAATCATAGATTGATTTTTCATTGTCAACTGATGTCAATACGGCCAACACGCTGGTTTCCCATGATGTGCCTACCCGAATTCCGTCGATTTTAATGTCACAACCATGCATCCCTGTTTGTGCATAATTATTGCTTAAACAAACAAATGCTTGCCCTGTGAAATCATCCCCATCGATGGTTCCTGCCAGTGGAATATTCGGTTCTACAGGGGGTACTCCATTTGTAAATACATACAATCTGGAGGAATCATTGCTTGTGCCTGGATAAATGGCATATTTTAATACCACAAGGTAGGTTTTATGTATTTCAAAAGTCGAAGTACTAAAATCTACTTTTCCAATCTTCCGAACGCCCATGTTAAAGCTGGTATCAGATAGCCTTTTAATATGTAAAGCAGTATTAAGATTGGTGCCACCGGTATTTGGATTGAATGAAATACAGTATCCTTGTGTAAGTGTTGTAGGCAGGCTATCAACTTTAAATAATAAAGACATGTATGCTGCACCTGAAGTAATGTCTGAACTAAATCTTCTCAAAATGACATCCCCTTCACCCGCATTTTTGATTTGGCTGCAATTCCCACGACCCGATCCAACATAACCATCATATTCAAGTCCAGGAGAAACTACTTTAATATTGAAATCTGAATTTATACCACTGCGATACCAATTGCCTAAATTTTCTAAACTATCAATAGGATCAAAAATAAAATCTTCTGTAAGCACATTTTGGGAATACAAACTGAACCCACCAAGAAGGGTAAAAAATAAAGACAGATAGACATTTTTCATTGCAATATGTTTTTTAATTAATTTTTTGTTAAAAGCCGATTTAAGGTCACTATATAATTCATTTGAAATATTAAAGAACAAAATTAAAAATCTTTTAAATAAACACTAATTTTTATTAAAATTCTAATCTTAAGAATTCCGCATCCGTTCAATGACTTATTTAATAAAATGAGTCCTATTCTAACAAATTGATTCTACGCTGATCTTGTTACAACATACCTAGTGACTGATATTTAATTTTTACCTTTACGCAAATCTTTTGCCATGCCTTTATATAAATTAACCATGTATTTGGTATCCTTAATGATATCCTCCTTTTTCCTTTCATGCGAAAAAGATCCGGAAACGATTATAAAAACAGTAACCGTGACCGATACCTTAGTGATCCATAAAACAGATACGGTAATTCTAAAACAATACATTGAGGATTCTGCAACGACGTTTATTTTATCTCGGCATGCTGAAACTACTGGGATCGGTACAGATCCAGCTCTCAGCGTTGTAGGACAAGAGCGAGCCACTGAATTGGCCCGAGTTTTAAAAAATACTAAAATTCAGGCTGTGTATTCTACAAACTACAACCGCACCAAAGAAACAAGTTCAAAAATTGCATCCAATAATGCAGTGTCCACTCAAATTTATGACCCTGCTAAATTGGATGAATTGGTAAATACCCTTTTGAATCAATACCACAACCAGGTTGTTTACATTGCAGGACATTCAAATACCACCAATGTCTTACTCAATATTCTGACAGGCACGAATGCATATAGCAACATTCCAGATTCTGAATATGACAATCTTTATATAGTCAATGTTAGTTCTAAAGGACGTGCAAAGGTTTTGCATTTGAAATATGGAAAATAATTTTAATCCCTTTTCTTAATGCTTGCTGTTTTAAAATTGAATCCAATTGATTCAATGGTCTATTTAAAATTCAAATTAATAGTGTCAGTACATTTATAAACATTCCCAGTAGAAGTTATAACAAGATACTTCTGTTTATCCTAATTAAAAAGATTAAGTCTCACTCTATATAATTTAATGCTGAATTATGTAAAATGCTGCATTAAACCTTTTGTTACTCGTTAAGTCTAATCGAAAGATACAATTTTATAAACCGTATTGATAGAAATTATGAAACACAACGCAATCTTTATTCTGTTCCTTGTTATTAATTTAGTCTTCATGAATTCCTGCGTTAAGGACCGGGACGAATTAACCAATAATTTTGTCCTGGCTTCAGAAGATCTCACTGCTCAACAAGATCTATTAGATGCCAATGAACTAGAAATAACTGAACAAATTGATTTGGGTCTGATCGCAATGACCACCCGATCGTTTCCTACCCGTAGCTGGGCCAATCCCAAAGGCAGCTATCCGAATACACTGACCATTGACTATGGTCCCACTGGAGTTAAAGATGCGTACAACCGAATCCGAAAAGGCAAACTCATTATCTTTATTTCAGCTCCTATCCACAATGCCGGTTCCGTTCGTGAAGTGCAACACGAAGATTTTTATATAGATGATGTAAACGTTCAAGGCAAGGTAGTTTTACTAAACCAAGGGCCAAATAATGCGGGTCAAAATGAATTTCTTCGCACAGTATCAGGAAGAACCTTAATTTTTCCTTCCAATAAATCAATTGGCTGGAATGCCACTCAAATTATTACTCAGTTGGATGGAAATGCAACTCCTGAACTGCGGCTTGACGATGTTTGGTCCATTCTAAGTGCCTCCTCAGGAGTAAATAGAAATGGAACAAATTTTACAGTTACAAGCTCAAAAAAATTGATTTACAAATTTACCTGCCCATGGATTGTTGAAGGCTCAATTACACTATCAATAGAAGGCAAAACACTGAGCATCGATTATGGAAATGGCATTTGCAATAATATTGCTATACTCACCTTACCCGATGGCAATACCCGAGAAATTTTAATCCGTAGATGGTGGTAATCAACTATATGTATTCATAACAAAGCCAATGAACGTTTTTTCATTGGCTTTGTTATGAATACCTGTTGCAGTTCAATTCAATCTGAATATTCAAATTCAGAAATTAACATATTACTCAAATGTATATAATCGTTTAGGGGATCTGCAAAAAAATAAAATTAATACAATTTCATTTTTTTATAGTAATTTAGATACTTGAATTGAGCTTCATCGGCTTTTATAACTAGTTAAATATCAGGAAATTAGCTGTTTTTTGCTTCCTGCCATGAATCAAGTTATCTATCCGACTTAATTAAAGTCTGAATACAAACTTCTCTTTCAATATTCAATTACCTTTTAAACGCTAATTAGCAGAAACCTTGTGTGCTACTAAAGTTTCAATCTGCTACTCCTAAATGAGCATTTTAAGGTGCATAATTTTAGATTAATGGTTTGATTTTCAACAAATTAGAACCTTATACCCATTCTAAAACTACTGGGCTTCTCAGTATCCTCGTGAATAGGAATTTAATTTTGATTTGTTCAAACCTTCTTCAAAAACAAAAATAAATACCTATGATTCTTTTACACATGCCAGGTATAGGGCTCACTCATTCAGAAATGGAATCCCTAAAATCCAAAAAAATGCTCAATCAGCTTTTGGATACTATTGAAAACGAACTGTCTTGCAATAACTACAGTTGGCGCACTATAAAATCGTATCGCTCCCATCTATTTCAGTTTATAAGTTATCTTATTGAAACCTCAGAACTAAATTTAAATGAGCAAATCATTGAACAATATCTTAAATCAAAGCAACGTCAAAAAAAATGGTCCGTTTCAACCCAACAACAGGCACTCAATGCAATTTTATACTATTCTAATACCATACTCCAGAAACCTTTGAATGTCTCCAACATCCGCCCAAAAACTACATTTAAATTACCTGAACTCCTCAATAATAAAGAACTCGAACTGGTTCTCAATGAAATGCATAATCTGAAACACCGATGCATGATTCTGTTGACTTACTCTTCTGGCCTTCGATTGAGTGAATTAATCAACCTTAAACTATCAGATATTAAATTCAATCTCAATAGAATCTTGATACGGAGTTTTACGAAAGGTCCACACTACTCCATACTGTCTCCAAAAATACTGGAACTGCTTAAGCAATATATTTATGAATACTATGTAAGCGATTGGCTTTTTGAAGGTCGAAATGGAAATGCATGCTCCGGTAGAAGTGTGGAATCCATGTTTAAAAAATTCCTTACTAAACTTAAAATACAAAAACGGATCACCATCCAAACCCTTAGACATTGTTTCGCAGTACATCTTTTAGAATCCGGACTTGGTATCCAGGAACTTCAATCACTTATGGGACACCAAAGTAAAAAAACCACTACCATGTATTTGCATCTAGCCAGAAAATCCAATCTAACTATTTTAAGTCCATTAGATCAAATACAACTAAAAAAGTTCGTTAACTCATCCGAAATTGAATAGATTAACGAACAATAAGAAAAATGTAATCCGAATATTTGAATTTTAAACTCAAATCAAGCCTAAAAATTGATTCACCAGGTCCACATTGGACATTAATTTTTACTAATTATTAAAATATTTATTCATATGAAACCAACAATGTTAATTGCATTTGTATGCTGCTGCATTACACTAAACGCACAAGAAAAGCTAAGCGTAAAATATCAGGCAGACAAGCATTTGCTTACGGTCATGGCACAAAATGCTGAAATCGCAGATTTTTTAGAGGCTTTATCGAAGGAAAATTTTCAACTCTTTATTGTTGATCTTGACCGACCGTTCAAGGTTAGTGGTAATTTCAATGCAGTACCTGTTGATGAAGTACTGGAGAAGTTAATCCCCTCACGATACCATTATTATTACCGGCTCTCTGAAGAAGCAGAAAAAACAGCTTTTGAGCAAAATAACTTCAAGAAGTTTCAAAGCACCGACCTAAAACAGGAAGGAGATATGACAGGTGGAACTGCTGGACCCACCACCATTCTTGTACCTCCTGGACAACTACAAAATCTAAATGATAAACTAAGAATTAAACCAGTTGTAGGCAATCGGGATGATGCCTTAAGGACAAAACCTAAATTGATTGGAACAGGAAGTATGATGGCCGCAACTAAAGTCAAACCAGGCATCCCTCCAATTATCGATAAAGAAGAAATTCTTAATCCGCCAGTTAGCATCCCTGAACATTTAGTTGTAACTTTTAAAATTACAAAGACAGGAATCGTCGCTGTTGCTGCTTCATATGAAGCGGGTGCGTATGTCGCTCCGGATGAAAAGTCCGCTCGTGGCGATCATGCATTAATTGGAATTGAAAATGAAGACATCGTATTGGTAGAACCTTTGGACGATCCCTTAGAAGCTCATTCCATTTTTGATCCGGAAAAACAAATTGAACATGGATCCTTTAAACAAGATGAAAACTACATAACTGTAAAAATGCCTAAAAAATATGATCAACTTATAAATTCAAACCGTTTAAAACTGCAATTCGGAAAAATAAATGAGATGGATAAAGAAAGAATCTATTTAAATACCCGATTAAAAAAATTAAAACTTAGCGACTTGAATAATGCATTTGAATTAAAACGCAGCTCATCAAAATTAGACCTTGGCAATATCCGAATTCAGAAAAGAAAATTAAATTAAAAATACCCATTACGTATTACTGATATCTAAAACTAAAAAAATGAAAACAACAGTTTGTTTCCTCATACTAATAATTGCCTGCTTTTTGAATTCAACTTTATTTTCACAAAGCAAAACTACTTTACTTTATAACGGGCCCTCAGCAGATAAATTTGACATTGTCTTTATGGGAGATGGGTTTACCTCAGCACAACAAGGTGATTTTAATACTTTGGTTGCAGATTATTTTAAAGCGATGTTTACTTATGAAAATGGTGCATTAGACAATGTTCTTGCAGAATTACAAGACGCATTAAATGTGTACCGGGTAAATATGAATTCAACAGATTCGGGAGTAAGTGTTTATACCTGCGGAGAAAATGCTTCTTGTACTTCGCAAACAACAGTCAATCGCAATACACCCTTTAAAATGCGGTATTCCGGTTGTTGGGATTGTTGTTGGATGACCAAATCCGCCGATACTGATTCAAAAATAAATGCTGCATTGACAGCAGTTGGCTTGGCCGGAGCAGAATACGTCGTTATGATTTTAAATCAATCTGGATTTGGTGGATGCTCATATGGAAGTGTACTCAGCGTTACAAAATCAACTTCCAACAACGTGTTGTTTCATGAGTTAGGACATTCCGTGGGAGGACTGGCGGATGAATACGATAAAGCAGGTTGTTATTCTGGAAGCGAACCCAGTCCACGCAATGTAAGTACCAATGTGGCTACTGATAAATGGAAATTATTTGCAAGAAATCCAATCACAACTGGAAACCCTCCTGAATACAATGTAAGTCAAACCGGTGCATTTGAAGGGGCTCGTTACAAAGACCAATGCATTTACAGGCCTTCAACTAATAGCACCATGCGTGGAAATACCAGTTTACACAATCCTCCGAGTTATGATGAATTTTGGGTTCGCAATAAACCCAATAGCAATTATAATTTTAATAAAGTATATGTAGCAAACTTTGGTGGTACGAATTACTCAGATGTTGTAGTTCATTATGGAAATCACATTTCAGCTTATTTGGTCGGAACACCACCTGATGGATTCACAGGAGATGGAATTGGCACTCGTGTGATGAGTTCTTATGTTACTACAAAAAAAATAAAGGGCCCGGGAGGTACCTGGAATGTTTCAACCACGGATAAATTTTTCACCGGTGACTTTTCCGGTGATGGTTTAGATGATCTTATCGCCTTTTATCCAAATGGCGCCAATTCCAGATTGGGCTTACTTAAATCCATACCAGGTGGTTTTGAATGTGTAAAAAAATACTACAATACCTTACCAGGATGGGAAATGCGAAATGGTGACCAATACTATGTCGCTGATTTTAACGGAGATTCTAAAAAAGATATTTATGTAGTCAATACAGCAAATTGGTCAATGGGTTATGTCGGTATGTTAAGATCAAACGGTGCTGCTTTAGAATTTACCAGACGTTATGATCAATATCTTCCAGGTAATTATCTGACCAGTTCGGATAAGTTTTACATTGCAGATCTCAATGGTGACCATAAAGAAGAATTTGTATTGTATAAAACCAATACACAGACTACCCGGCTTTATCAAAGTTCAGGAACAAGCCTGAGTATAGAAGCAGAATATTTTGGCAGTCTCCCAGGTTGGACCAGCAAAGCCAATGACCAGTATTACATAGCTGATTTTAATAATGATGGAAAGGATGATCTCTATGTATTTAATGGAATTAACTGGGGGCCGGAATATATGCTGATGTTAAAATCAAATGGCAGTAGTTATGATTATGTGATTCGTTACGACGATCATTTGCCAAATTGGAATATGAATAATAATGATAAATACTTTGTTGCAGATATTAATGGTGATGGAAAAGAAGATTTGTATGTTTTCAATACCAGCGATTGGGCCACCCAATGGTTAGGGACTGCAATCTCCTCGGGTACCGGTCTCAGTGTAGCCACAAAACAAGGTGACTGGATCGGTGGATGGAACTTAGGAGGTGTAGATAAAATTGCAGTGGATCGCAGAGCAACTGGTAGAGATCATTTGTTTATTTATAATACCAATTGGTTTGGCTATTTGTGGTCAGGTTCTTCTGGACTTTACCAAAAAGCTATGTATTACAGCTACATCCATGCATTTAAACACCACGATTATGGATGGTACTAATAAAATACCTGAATGCTACGTTTAAATAGGACATACTGAATTATGTACACCTTTATTGTAAACGTATTGATACTTAGCCTGACCTGTTTTAATTCTTCTTGTCATACCCTCAATAAACAGGTCAGGGAAGGTATCCCAACGGAAGTTGGAATAGATAGCAGTTATACGGATCAAAAAGAAGTGGATCCGGATCCTCCAGGAAATAATAATTCAGAGTCTTACCATTATGTAGCACTGTGCAAGTTTACAAAACAATCGTTGGAAATCATTTCCGTTAAAAAGCAAGCAGGTGAAATGAATCTAATCGTTTCCAGTGCAAGCGAATTGTTTTTAGCAGGCTTTGTCAATAATCAATTAGTTCATTATTATCGATTTGCTGATCCCTTAGAATCCCATGGCATTGATCAAGAAAGCAATCCGAATAAATTAAATGCAGCTGAAGCATTTATCCTGTTTCCAAAATCATTAGAAAATTATTTAAATAACAAGAGCTACTTCTCTGCGATCTACAGAGTAGATGCATATATTAATTCTTTTGAAGAGCAAATTGGAACTGCCACCTCGATAAAACAGGCAATTTCTGATCATAAACTTACAAAAATCTATGAATTAAATCTTGATGGAATGAGCGCATTAATTAAGTAGTAGCTCAGTTCCAGTATTGCGATCAAAATTATACTAGATTCACGGTTAAGCTTGAAAATTTAACACCGGTATATTTATAAGCTATGATTTTTTAAAAAAATTACCAAATAAATTGATTTCTTTTGTCGTGTAGAAACAGTGTGAAATTGCTGTTTTCTTATTGCTTATTTAATTCCATTAAATTATTCTTTTTATGAAACAAAGCATGTTTATTGCATTATTTTTAATCACAATGAATGTCATTCATGGTCAAACAGTGAATGGCGTTCCTATGGATTCAATTAAAACTGATTATGTTGAGATTGTCGGTACTGAAAAATTTCTCTCTACCAAAATGAACGTTGAAATCGATTTTGGCCAGCGACAAAAATACTGGTCTCAAAAGGATACCCGGTTGGTTGATGAACATGGTAAAAGTCTGGAATTAAACAGCATGATCGATGCGCTCAATTTTATGTCCAAACATGGTTATTCATTTGTTGATTCGTACATCGTTACTAAAGATGGAATCAATGTATATCACTATTTACTTAAAAGAATAAACCAGTGAATCCGTTTAACATGATTTAAAATCCGATCTGCAACTTCATCTTATATTCACAGGATTTCAATTGTGTGTTGAAATTGCATTCAATCCAACTAAACTATTTTCCACAAATAGTGATTGAATTTTGTTGTACTTTTATAGGCAATGGAAATCTCTAAAACCTTTTGTATTAATATATTACGTATAGAAAAAAACATCCAAATACTTTCGGTATTTCTAATTTGTAGCTTCTTTTCTATACAAACGCAGTCCCAATGCACAGGCTTAGTAGTAAGTGCAGGTCCAGATCTGGTTAAATGCGATTCGAGTCAAACCCTCCAATTGCAAGGCAATGTGCAAGGAAATTACACTAAATTTTATTGGACCCCCACCGGTGGGTTGAGCAATCCAAATATTTTAGATCCTATTGTCACCCAAAAAATTCCAGGCCGATATACCTATAAACTAACTGCAGAAGGCATTTCTACCACCAATCTCATTAAAAACGGTGACTTCGAAAGTGGTAATTCAAGTTTTAGTTCAAGCTATACGTTCACACCGGTAAATACCACCGAAGGAGAATACATTGTTATACCCAATCCTTCTTCGTGGAATGGAGGTTTTACCAATTGCGGAGACCATACCACCGGGAGTGGAAATATGCTCTTGCTAAATGGACATCCAGTAGCCGGTACGAATTTCTGGTGCCAGACCATTCCTACTGTAATTGGAAGAATTTATCAATTTGAATTTTGGAGTCAGTCCGTGGTTGCATTTAACATTGCACAAATAAATGTGAAAGTCAATGGAAATTCTATTGGTACCACTACAGCAGGTGGATTGTGTAATTGGGTCCTATACACCATTCGATTTACAGCAACATCAACCTCTACACAAATCTGTTTAAGTGAATCCACTGGCATTCGGGGTGGCAATGATTTTGCTGTGGATGATATTGCATTGTTTGAAACGTGTATGGAAATGGATCAAGTGGTTGTTGAAATTGTAAACCTGGTTGCCAGACTTGACATTTTGAATCCACCTAAATGTTCTTCTGATCCATTTGACTTATCTGCCATTGGCTCGTCAGCAGGCCCCAACATTCGTTATGAATGGACAACTGACATTGGAAAAATTATTTCTAAAAATGGATTAACCGCTAAAGCCAAAGGTTCTGGTATTTATACTGTAAAAGTCATCTATACCAATGGGGCAGTTATGTGCGAACAGGAAGCATCTATAGAATTTAATGCTCCTGATGTGCTGGCAGGTATTTTGGATATCAATGGGAAAGAAAATTGCCGGAAAGATTCTATGCGTCTTAAAGCCTTGATCAATACAGGAAGTGGATTGTACAGTTATACATGGAGTCCGGATTCCAGCATACTTAGAGGCCAGTCAACTGAAGAAATAATTATAAATACCGCTAAAAAATATTCCGTTACTATTACAGATCAAGGCTCTGGATGCACACTTGTATTAGATTATGATGTTCCGGCAGATACCTTGAAACCCATTGTTGGAATATTTGGGGACAGCTTACTTAACTGTAAGAAAAAAACAATTAACATTCATGCAATACCTTCTGACAGCATTAACTATGCTATAGTCTGGACCAAACCTAATTTAACAAACATTTCAGGTATTGCTACAATTTCTGATTCCTCAACCGGAGTTTATAAATTAAAAATTACTGACAATAGAAATTTCTGCAGCGACAGCACCAGTTGGGTTATTAAGATTGATACCCTAAAGCCGCTTATAGAATTAGGCCCAGATTTGAATATTAATTGTAAAAACAATACAGTTCTTGTTACTAATTTTCAAAATAATAATTCAGCCAACTTAAATTATTTTTGGAACTTTAACAATCAGAATGGACCAAAAGAAGATAGTCTAATAAATAAACAATACAGCCAATCTGGAATTGTACGTCTTAAGATACTAGATACCATTAATGGATGTTTCACAACAGATAGTCTGAATGTAATAGACCTAAGAACGTTACCACAACTTGATGCCGGTACAGGTGGAACGATAAATTGCAAGACCAATCAAATTCAACTACAAGCACAAATTAATCCAAAAGATTCTTTAGCCATTTTATGGTCGAGTCCAACCGGGAGCATCGTCTCTGGACATAACAGCATCAACCCTCTGGTTGATAAAAAAGGATGGTATTTCATTCGCATAGTAGATACCACAAATGCTTGTGAAAATATGGACTCGGTTTTTGTCGATGAAAATATTTTAAAACCCATTGCGAATGCAGGACCTGATTTAGTTTTTAGTTGCAAGGATAGTTTGAAAATTATTGACGGATCTCTTAGCAGTTCTGGTGCAACTATTTTATACAATTGGTCTACAGCCAATGGCATGATCCGCAATGGAAATTCTACAAATAAAATTGAAGTAACAACTCCAGGAACTTACAAATTAATTGTAATTGATACGATGAATGGCTGCAAAGACAGTACATTGATACAAGTTAATCCGGATTTAAATAAGCCAATAGTTCAATTACTCAATCCAGATACCTTGACGTGTGTTAAAAAAAGCATTCTGCTATCTGGAGTTGCAAGTTCACAAACTGGAAATCCCTTGCAGCTAATTTGGTCAAGCACAAATGGAAACTTTATCAGTAAAGTTGATTCCGCTTCAGTTTTAATTGACAAACCTGGAACTTATTTATTTACAGCCACTGATCAAATCAATGGTTGCCAGACAAGCAGTCAACTGCTTGTCCATATGGATACCATTGCACCGATTGTTAATGCTGGAGTAGACCAATATTGGAATTGCGAAACAACACAAATTCAATTAACAGGTTTTGCATCCGGTGTTACGAATAACTTTTTATGGCAAACCAGTACCGGTCAATTATTAGGAAATCCTGCCAATGCTTCGATTCAAATTGGAGGTCCCGGTTTATACATCTTACATGTACAAAACGTAATTAATGGTTGCAGTGCGAATGATTCGATCCATGTCATTCCAGATCTTGTCAAACCACCCTTGGTATTATTACCTGCCGGAATCCTCAATTGCAAAGTAGATACTTTAACTTTAAATGCACAAACCATAAATCCATTAAACAGGTTTAACTATAAATGGTTAAACGGTTCCGGTGGAATCCTTAGCAATCCAAATCTACCTGTAATTCAAATCAATAAACCCGGTTGGTATTATTTTACTGTTATTGATACCGTAAATAAATGCAGCTCAGAAGATAGTTTGTTGGTAAATGAGGATCGAATACAACCCATTGTAACTATTTCAAAACCATTGGAACTTACTTGTTCTAGAATAACGACACCACTCGATGGTATTATAACAAATGCAGGTGCGAATTTTTCTACAATTTGGACCACATCAAACGGAAACATTGTTTCAAATCCCAATGATATTCATATAGATGTAAATAAAGAAGGCCGTTACTATGTTCAAGTGACTAATCTTATTAATGGATGTACGAGTCAGGATTCAGCAGATGTAATTGAAAATAAAAATCTCCCAACAGATTTTCAATACATAGCGCAGCAACCAAAATGCCAGGGTGAAACTGGCACAATAACAATATTGGGAGTGACCGGAGGTCAATTCCCATTGAGCTATTTTATAGACAATGTTCTGATTACTGGAAGTAGTATTTCAAACTTAAGTCCAGGATTGAAAATGATTAAAATTGTAGATTCAAACGGTTGCGTACTTGTAAAAGATATTTTTATAAATCAGGCCACTCCTGTTGGTGTAAGTTTGCCTCCGAGTGTAAAAATAAATCTGGGGGATCAGTTAACATTAAATCCAATATTTACAAGTCCTCTGGATTCCATAGCAAGCATACTCTGGAGTCCTGCAGATCATTTAAGCTGTACAGATTGTCCAAATCCTACTATTAAAAACCTGGAAAATGAAACTTCTTTTACAGTTAGCTATATCACAAAGAATGGTTGTACAGCAAGCGCCACTATATTAATACAGATAATAAAAAGAGGTATTTGGTTACCAAATGCTTTTAGTCCTAATGGGGACAATATCAATGATTGGTTTTATCCAATTGTTGTTGAGGACAGTTATAAACAGATTAATTACATGAGCATTTACAATCGTTGGGGTGATCAGGTTTATTATAAAACAAATTTCCAACCAAATGATCCTTCACAAGGCTGGGATGGAACTTTCAAAAATCAAAAATTAAATCCTGGCGTATTTGTTTATTTGATTGAAGTGGAATGGACCAACGGAGAAACAAAAAAGTTATGGGGCGATTTGAGTTTAATCCGTTGATTTAATTCAAAATGAATAAAATTTAACACAAATTTTATTCACCGGGATTTTTCAAAATAGTTCAGGATTATCACTTGATCTGGAATTGTAAGTATATTTAATCCACTACAAAAAAAAAAGGATCCAGTTGACTGGACCCTCTTTTTCTTGCGAATGAAATATTCTAAAACAAAATTTGCTTTAGTTTATTTCTTCATTTTTAATGATTTAGTCTCACCAGCAGCTGGTTTTGTATCATCAGAAGTTGTGGTAGGTGCACCTACTGGTGGAGGTGTAGTTGTTGTAGAGCTGCTTGAAGTTTTCTTAGGAGCCATTTTAGTTGACTTTGCAGATTTCATTTTCTTACAAGCTTCACCGCATGTGTGACCTTTTTCACCATGAGCATAAACGTGTGCTCCATCCTTACAAGCAACTGTACAAACGTGATCTTTCATTGCAACTGGAGCAGTTTCAGCTGTTGGTTTTACAGAAACCGCACCTGTTTTTTCTTTAGGAGTTGCAGTTTTTGGAGCTTTTTCAGTTGGAGTTGAAGTTGATTGTGCATTTGAAGAAACGGCAACGCATGCAGCCAAAGAGAAGAATAATACTAATTTTTTCATTTTAAAAGATTTAAGATTAAATAAATTTATTTCTATGAAGTACCAAAATTTCGTAAAAGGTTAGCAGGCCTTAGTCCAATTTATTTCCTGATTTTTCCTGAGTGGTCTCTGCCGTTTTATTTAGACTACAAAAGAACGAAAGCGCTACCTATACATTATAATTCCATTGAATATTATAACAACTTTAACATACCGCTATTTTTAAGCCATAATTTCTATTCTTTTAGCCATTTATAAAGATTTTAGCGCAACGAAATTAGTGAGAATTTTAGGAATTTAAATTATTTTCGCATCCTGCACAAATGTCTACAGAATTAATATATAAAACCCTCATTAAAAATCGTTTAGTAACAGGAAGACCCATTTTTTTACGCGCGCCTGGACGCGTTAACTTAATTGGCGAGCATACCGATTACAATCAGGGCTTGTGCTTACCGGGTACATTTCAAAAAGCCATCTACTTTGGTTATGTTCCTTCCGGAGAATCTGAAATCATCAGTCTAAAGTATAATGAATCCTGGTTTCCAAAGTCGCAACATCGAATCCCCGATTGGGCAATCTATTTTAAAGGGGTTTGGGATCTATTGAGACAAAAAGGATATTCCTGGCCTGATTTTAAATTGGCCTTTGATGGCGACCTGCCTGGTGGTGCAGGTCTTTCTTCTTCCTCTGCCATCACTTGTGGATTCATTACCGTATTAAATGAGCTTGGATCTTTAAAACTTTCAATTGAAAAATTAACGGAGTTTGCCGTTACTGCTGAAAAAGCTTCCGGCCTCGAAGGGGGTATGATGGATCAAATCAGTATATTTAATGGCAAGAAAAATCATGCCCTTTTAATTCAATGCAGTGATTGGAATTTTAAATACATACCCATTCCGGAAGGTCCGGTTTGTTGGTTTGTAATTGACACTGGTGTCAAACACCAATTGATTCATACCGATTACAACACCCGATCGCGATCCTGTAAAGAGCTTTTAAAACTCGTCAAGAATTCAATTCCAGAAATTAACCATTTGAGTGATCTCACTTGGGACCAAATTCAGACCTTTGAAAAAATCTTGAGTAAACAATTTTTTAATTACCTTATATATATTAATGAAGAAAATCAACGGGTCCTTGAAATGATTGATTTGTTGGAACTCAAACAATTTGAAAATATCGGACGTTGTTTATTAAAAGGTCATGAAGGACTGCGTAAATTATACAAAGTGAGTTGTCCAGAATTGGATTTTTTAGTGGATTTTGCAAAAAATAGCCAAATGGCCTACGGTGCCCGAATGATGGGGGGAGGATTTGGAGGCGCTACTTTGCATTTGATCCCTGAAAATTTAAAACATAGCTATACTCAAGGCATAAGCAACGCTTATGCAAATAAATTTGGCTATCAACCCGATGTATTTGAACTCAATCTTGAAGACGGCATTCAATTTATTTAATACACAATTCAATCTTGGTTTTTATGAATAAATATATTTTTATTTTAATGATTCTTTCTGCTTCAACATCAAGCTTTGCTAAAAAGAAAAGTGATGCCGAATTATTAAAAGCCTATTTGAAAGAAAGTTTTCAGGGAATTCAAATTAATGAATTAGATCCGAAAGATAATTTTCAATTTTTTTGGGAGCTTATTATTCAACAAGAGTTAGATCATTCAAATCCATCAAAAGGTCACTTTCCACAAAAAATACTTTTATATCATAAAGGATTTAAAAAACCAAATGTTATAGTAACAGAAGGATATCAAGTGACCGATCGAATTTATGAAGCCAGTTTAATTTTTGATGCCAATCAATTTTCAGTGGAATACCGATTTTTTGCTAATTCAAAACCTGCAATTATTGATTGGTCGCTGCTCAATCAAAAACAGGCATTAGAAGATTTAAATTTCATTCAAACTAAATTGTCTGGCATTTATAAAAAAGCCTGGATTGCAACGGGAATTTCAAAAGGCGGCACGACAGCTGCATTGTACAGTTTAAACTATCCAAAAAACTTAAAAGCAAGCATTGCCTATGTTGCACCATTTCCTCTGGCGCAGGAAGATCCACGAACGGTAGTGCATTATCAATCAAAAGTCGGTACGCCGGAATGCCGAATGCAAGTCAGGGATTTTCAACGTAGGATTTTAAAACATCGGAAGGAATTAAAACAACTGTTGTTGGAAATGGAACAACGAGATGGAGTTGTTTTTGAAATAGATAAAGACCGTGTAATTGATTTTGCTGCTATGGAATATCCCTTTTCATTTTGGCAATGGGGATTTGGCTGCCAGGAAATTCCAGGTACGCAGGCTAATGCTAAAATTATTTTCGAACATATAGAAGAGGTCATTGATTTCAATTATTACGATAAAACTTCCTGCACCGAGTATTTGCCAGCTTATTACCAATTTATGACCGAATATGGTTATTATGGATTTGATACAACCGGGGTAAGTGATTTATTAATTAATAAGCAATTGTCCAACTTGGAATTTTGTCCAAAAAATACGAATCTTAGTTATCAAGGGGACTACATGAAAACAATGCATGAGAAAGCTACCCATGAAAGTCACAACATTTTGTATATCTATGGAGGCTTAGATACCTGGACCTCATGCGCTGTAAATCCTGATCCAAAAACAAATGCACTCAAGTATGTCAAATATAATGGTGGGCATCGGACAAGAATTCGTGATTTCGGCGAAGTAGAAAAACAGAACATGTTAAAAGCTCTTAAGAAATGGACAGGATGCAAAACAAAAAGCCTTCCTTATTAAAATTCGAATACCCAATCACCCATGGGTTGATTTTTTGCTTATTATTGCAAAAAAAATAATTTATGGACTTAGTTGATGGTCAATACAGCATTCAGAACATTCCGGTTTCTGAGTTAATTGAAACCTACCATACGCCGGTATATGTATATGATTCTTCAATAATTAAAAGACAAATTGACCGTCTAAAAGCAGCATTTGATGTGCCGGAGTTAGGAATTCACTTTGCCTGTAAAGCGCTTAACAACATAAACATTCTGAAGTTGATTGAACAATGGGGTGTTGGATTGGATTGTGTTTCTGTACAAGAAATCTGGACTGGATTAAAGGCAGGTTTTAAACCTTCGGAAATTATTTACACCCCAAATTGTGTGGCCCCTGATGAAGTTGAAATGGCCATTCAATTGGGAGTTCAAATCAACATCGATCACATTGAAACCCTAGAATATATCGGCCACCATCATCCAAATGTAAAAATTGGGATCCGCATCAATCCGCATGTGATGGCTGGTGGACATGAAAAAATTTCAGTCGGGCATATTGACAGCAAATTTGGAATTTCAATTTATCAAATGCCCTTGGTGTTGCGATTGGTTGATACGCTTAAATTAAAGGTCAATGGATTGCACATGCATACAGGTTCAGATATTCTGGATGCCGGTGTATTTGCTTTTGCATCAGAAATCATGTATGATACTGCTAAAAAATTTCCAGATCTGGAATTTATTGACTTTGGTAGTGGAATTAAAGTTCCATACAAACCGGATGACGTTTGTACCGATGTTGAAGAACTGGGTCAGGTACTTTCAAAATCTTTTAATCAATTTTGCAAAGACTATGGTCGAAAATTAAAATTGTATTTTGAACCCGGTAAATATCTGGTGTCTGAATGCGGTTTCTTTTTTGTAAAAACCAATGTGATTAAGCAAACTCCTTCTACCGTTTTTGCCGGAGTTGATTCCGGATTAAATCATTTAATCAGACCCATGTTTTATGATGCGTACCATCACATTCTTAATATTTCCAATCCAACCGGAAAACCGCGTGTGTATAATATTGTAGGTTATATCTGTGAAACAGATACATTTGCCAATAACCGGGTTGTAGCTGAAATTCATCCCGGGGATATTTTATGCTTTAAAAATGCCGGAGCCTATTGTTTTACTATGTCCTCTAATTACAATTCGCGATTTCGGCCTGCGGAGGTACTCATCCATGAAGGAAAACATTATTTAATCCGTCAACGCGAAAGCATGGAGGATTTATTGAAAAATCAAGTGATGGTGGAAATGAATGGCTAAAGACTAAAAAGCTTTGTTATATAAAACATCCTCGAATTCATAAGTATTAACTACTAATTCCTCCCGCGGCTACGCGGGATGTCCACTACGCTCCCATAATTATTAATTCTTAATTAATTAATTTCTTTCTCTTTTTTCTTATGCTTTAGGATTTTAGCATCCAGATAAAATATGATTTCTTCTGCTATGTTTTTAGCCTGATCACCGACTCGCTCTATTTTTCGAATGATAGAAAGCACGTGTAAGGTTTGACGTTTCTCATCCGGAAATTTATCCAAACATTCCAATGCTTTATAACTGGCAACATCGTTTAACTTGTCGAGCATTTTGTCCTTTTTATAAACAGTTCGAGCCAATTTGGTATCTTCTAAAATATAGGCTTCCCGTAATTCTTTAAGCATTTCAATTGACAGCGCAAGCATCTTATCGGCATCCATCAATTTAATAATTTCAGCATTAAATCGATCGTCTGAATCGGATACAAATTCCGAAATTCCGCAAGCAATATCTGCTATGCGCTCCAGATTGGTATTTATTTTTAAAGTGGACAAAACAAAACGAAGGTCTGTGGCCACTGGTTGAAACAAGGCAATAAAATTTTCGCAAGCACGATCTATCGTTAATTCAAATGCATTAACCCGACGCTCTGTTTGTTGAACTTCCAACGCAAGATCGCGTTCAAAATTTTTAAAAGCACTTTCGGTATTATCCAACTGCTTAATGGTGAGATCCCACATTTCAATCAGTTGATCTCTCAGTTCCTGTATTTCATTTTCAACTTGCAACATAGTTTAATTTTTTAACCAAAACGTCCTGTAATGTAATTCTCGGTCTGTTGTTTATCGGGATTTGTAAATATCTTTTTAGTTTCATTAAATTCAATCAATTCACCCATTAAGAAAAAACCCGTATAATCACTAACACGACTTGCCTGCTGCATATTGTGGGTTACTATTAAAATGGTGAAGTTATTCTTTAAATCATATATTAATTCCTCAATCTTACTGGTAGAAATTGGGTCCAATGCCGATGCCGGTTCATCCATAAGCAATACAGAAGGTTCAATTGCCAATGCGCGTGCAATACAAAGTCTTTGTTGTTGTCCACCAGAAAGGTCGAAAGCCGATTTTTTCAATTTGTCTTTTACTTCATTCCACAGGGCCGCCTGGTGTAAAGCTTTTTCAACCTGTTCTTCGATCAATTTCTTATCACTAATCCCATTGACACGCAATCCATATGCAACATTTTCAAATATACTTTTTGGGAATGGATTTGGCTTTTGAAACACCATTCCGATCTTTCTGCGTAAGGCATCAATGGCTGAAGTACGGATTTTATAAATATCTTTTCCATCCATGAGAATCTCTCCTGAAATTTTAACCCCTTCGATCAGATCATTCATTCTATTAAATAATCTCAAAAAAGTTGATTTTCCACAACCTGATGGACCGATTAAAGCGGTTACCGTCTTTTCTGAAATTTGAACAGATACATTCTTCAATGCGTGAAAATCAGAATAATATAATTCAGCGTGTTTTGTTTCTAATTTAGCGTGCATGCTTTTATTTCATTTTTACTTTCTTCCCAAAATGATTACGCAAATAATTTGCTGATAAATTTACTATAAAAACGATTCCAATTAAAACGACAGCAGTGCCATATGCTATAGGCCGACTTGCCTCTACATTTGTACCGCTGGTAGCAACCACATACAAGTGATAAGGCAGAGCCATGCATTGATCGAAAACGGATTGTGGTAATTTTGGCAGAAAATACGCAGCTACAGTAAATAAAATTGGAGCTGTTTCACCGGATACCCTTCCGATTCCTAAAATTAACCCGGTAATTATATTTGGAAATGCTATGGGAATTACTATTTTTCGTATGGTGTAAAATTTTGAAGCTCCAAGAGCATAACTCGCATGGCGAAATGTGGAATCAACCGCTTTTAAACTCTCCTCTGTTGTCCGAATGATTAATGGCAATGCCAATAAAGCCAGTGTAAGTGAACCAGCTAGTATAGAAGCACCAAAATTGAGTTTGTTTACAAACAAAGCCATACCAAATAATCCAAAAACAATGGATGGGATTCCTGCCAGATTATTCGTCATCATTTTAATAAAGAGCTTCAACTTTCCTTCCTGTGCATATTCATTTACATAAATACCCGATAATACACCAATTGGAAATGCAAAGAGCATGCTGCCCAATACCAAATAGACGCTACCAACAATTGCTGGAAATATCCCTCCTTGTGTCATTCCTTCGGTAGGCATTTCAGAGAAAAAATTCCAGGTAACTACAGGCAAGCCTCTTTTTAGAATAAAAAACAAGATTAAAAAAAGGATTCCGATAATAAGAACGGAAATAATTCGTGCCAGCCAAAAAAATATATTTTGCTGCAATTTTTTACGCCGGTCAATATGTTTTGGAAATACCAGCATATGCTAACTTGTTTTTCGTTTCAGAGTAATACGCTCCACGATTAAATTTGTCAATAGGGTTATTAAAAATAACATGCATGCAAGCGCAAATAAGGATTTAAAATGCAATCCACCAAATGCGGCTTCTCCTAACTCTGCTGCAATGGTTGCAGGAATGGTTCGTACCGGTTGCACAAGACTGTGTGGCATAATTGCTGCATTTCCGGTTACCATTAAAACAGCCATTGTTTCTCCAATAGCCCGTCCGATACCTAATATGGCCGCAGCAGTAATTCCCGAAGAAGCATTGGGCAGAATTACCTTCCAAATTGTTTGCCAATGCGAGGCTCCTAAAGCAAAACTTGCTTCCTTCATAGCTTGTGGTGTTGTTCGGATGGCGTCTTCTGAAACCGTTATGATCGTTGGTAAAGCCATTATTGCCAATAAAATACTTCCAGCTAAAGCAGTTTCTCCAACGGGCAAATGAAATACATTCTGTATCATGGGTACTATAATAACCAATCCAAAAAATCCATAGACCACAGAAGGTATTCCTGAAAGCAACTCAATAATAGGTTTTAAAATGTTGCGGACTCGATGGTTTGCTATTTCAGCTAGATAAATTGCTGCAGCCAATCCAAGAGGTAATGCAAAAAGAATTGCAAAAAAACTAACAACTAAGGTTCCCAGCAGTAAAGGCAAGGTTCCCATTACCGAAGCAGGATGTGCAGTAGGAAACCATTCACGCCCACTTAAAAAATCCCATAAACCGATTGACTTGATTTCAATTTCGCGGGTGGATCCTATCAAACTCAATTGTCTCTCAGAAAAAAAAGCAACAGATCCCGGAATGCTGTCTAAAAAATGATTCACACAAATACTGAGGTATTCATAATTAGGTCCAAGCTGTTCCTTTGTAAAATGATCTTCCAGATCATTTACAGTAATTGTAATAATGGGATCTTTGGTACCTCCTAAAGGTTCCCAAGTTTTAATCTTTTGATCGAATATATCTTTTATCTGGACTGCGGTCAGCTGTGATACCGGATTTCCTTTTCCAGTAAATAAACCATAATTCTTTTCAATGGGCGAAGAATCAATGAAAGAGATTCCTTCTTTAAACAAAAACAATACAATCAATAAAACAATAAAGGCTGATATATATCCGCAGCCTTTAATGATCCACTCCATGAGTGTTTCAACATATTTATTGAGAGGTGTTCTCATTACATTAGTTCAACGGAATATAACCGACTTCTTCAACAAGTTTTTGACCTTCAGGAGAAATACAATAATCAATAAATGGTTTCACCTTACTTTCTATTTTTACATCATAAATATAATAGAGGGGTCTGGCTATAGGATAGGTTTTATCTTTTGCCGTTGCTATCGAAGGAGCTACAAATGTTTTCCCCTCATCGTAAGAAACCTTAAGTGCCTTCACTCCACTCGACAAATAAGCCACTCCAATATAACCAATTGCTCCTTTGGTTTGGCCAACCGATTGTACAATGGCTCCCGTTGCTGGCATATTTAAAACGGTACTTGCATAATTCTTTTTACTCATTACGTGCTCTTTAAAAAACTCATAGGTGCCAGAGCTATTTTCTCTTGAATAAACTACAATCGTTGCATCTAAACCACCAAGCTCTTTCCAGTTTGTAATTTCACCAGTAAATATTTTTTCCAATTGTTCGCGTGTCAATTGCTCTACCTTATTTTCAGGATGAACAATAACTGCCAATGCATCAACAGCAATTGTTTTGACTTCAATTTGAATTTGTTTCTCTTGAAATTTTAGTTTTTCTTCTCCTTTAATATCTCTGGATGACATAGCAATGTCTGTATTTCCGTCCATGAGTGCAGTAATACCGGTTCCACTTCCACCACCAACAACTGCAATGGATTGGTCTGTATGTGTTTTCATATATTGCTCTGCCGATTTTTGCGCTAATGGTAAAACCGTATCGCTTCCTTTAATATTTAAATTTTTTGATCCTGCGGCTTCTTTCTGCTGGTTTGCATTATTACAAGCGCCAAAAAATAAAATACTCAATAATAAAATACTTTTAAAGTTCATATCAATTCGTTTTAAAATTTAAATTGTGTTCTAATTGTCAATACATTGTCTTTTATATCTTCTGCATATCCATTTAAATGGGTGGCTTTCTCGTTTTGAATAAATTCATAGTACAGCATAATTCTCATATTGCTCAAATAATAATTAAAACCAAGTCCCAAGGTATTGTATTTGATATCGGTAGCATTCAATTTATTTAAATTTCCTATATCATCCGCTTCAGCATCTGTATTCGGGTCAAACCAATCATACTTTACAACCAACTGCAAATTGGTTTTACCAATATTTTGCAAAAAATAAGTTGAAAGTGAATTAAATTTTCTGGAATAGGTATCATAATTAGCAAGCGTTCCACTTCTTGGGCTATCCGAAGTTGAAGAAGAAGCCGGCTGGGTCCCATTAATCCATTCCGCTCTCAAGGTTGTGGTTCCTAAATTGGAGTTTATTGCATATTGAATATCTGCCCCAACATACTGTCTGAGAGCACCATCTCCTTTTTTATTCTCAAGGGTATCTTGCAATACATATCCAACTAAATTATTTTGAAATCGAACTGTTTTATATTGATACGGAGTGCCTTGAATCACTTTGCCATGATAAAATGAAACTCCCCCACTCAATTTTGTAGCTTTTATTTTTTTATCAATCGAAATTCTTGCAACTAAATCCTTATAAGAATCAAAATCCGCTACGGTGGCGTTACCATTATAAACTCCAAATTCGAAATTAAAGGGTTTCAATTTGAAATAGTTAACTTTAAATCCAAGATCCGCTTCAGCCGGTAACATGATTGTAGAAAAACGGGCACGTTCCGGGCCTTCATGTACTAAAGTAGAATACGATTGTTCAAAGCCAAAAGGCCTTGGAAAAATCCCTGCTATATATTTTAATCCAACTTTCTCCATGGTATATGACCCGTATACATCGTGTAATGAGATGCCTTTTTCTGTATTTTCAGTTACCAGGACCAATTCAAATGGATCTGCATGATATGCAATTTTCACTCGAGCCCTCCGCACACTAAAGCGGTTGTCAACATTCGAAGCAAAATCCCCTCCCGGATATTTAATTCCTTTGGATTGAGCCCATTGAAATTCAGGCTGGAAATACCCACTGATTTTAACTTTTTTAATACTTTTAATTTCATTTTGCTGAACATTCAGAATGGAATCAAGATTCTCATGATTCTGAGCATGAGCTAGGAAATAACAATGCATGAGCATTAGAAAGACAAGTATGTTTTTCATTTCAACTTTTTACAAAACAAAATTAGAACGAAGCAATGGGCCCAATATTAAGCCAATGTTAAGAAAACCAAATCCTCCAAAAATTGGAGCATTTTTCTATTTTTACCTTAAATAAGAATGATGAAACGCAGAGATTTTCTCAAAACTGGGAGTTTTTTAGGTGGAATGGCGCTTGCAGGCCCTGATTTATTGCAGTCCACATTCAATACAAAGAAAAAACCTAAAAAAGTATTGATCCTTGGAAGCGGTTTTGCCGGATTGGCTGCTGCATATGCATTAAAAAAGAAGGGAATTAAATACCAAATTCTTGAAGCCCGCAACCGAATTGGGGGCAGGGTATATTCTTTTAAACCAAATCCGGAATTAAATCTAACCATTGAATTGGGTGCAGAATGGGTTGGGGAATCGCATGTCCGAATAATAGAATTGTGCAAAGAATTTGGTTTAATACTTGATAACAATCAGTTTGATACCCATCTCAGCTTTGAAGGCAGTTATTTTAAAGCCGGGGGATGGAATTTGAGTCCGGAACTGGAAAAATTCTGGAATTCCAAAACGACCTTATGGAATGCTTTGACTCCTGTACAAAAGCGCAAATTAGATAAACAGGACTGGTGGCGTTACCTATCCAATAAAGGATTTTCAGATCGCGATTTATTGTTGCGAGAATTAGCAGACAGTACTGACTTTGGAGAGAGCATTCGACATACTTCTGCCTATGCAGCATTTGCAGAATATGCTGAAAGCAGTGAAAAAAATGAAATGGATTATAAAATCAGAGGAGGAAATGGATTGTTGGCTGAAAAATTAGCCGATGCAGTTGGAAGAGAATTTATATTAAC
Organism: Saprospiraceae bacterium; assembly: GCA_016712145.1. Lineage (NCBI taxonomy): Bacteria > Pseudomonadati > Bacteroidota > Saprospiria > Saprospirales > Saprospiraceae > Saprospiraceae bacterium. The sequence continues at coordinate 2,970,783 of JADJRO010000001.1, read as the reverse complement.
TCAACACAAAGCGGTACAAATCAATCAGGATGCCAACGGAGTTAAAGTGATTTGTGAAAATGGTCAAAGTTTTTCCGCAGATCGACTCATTTGTACGGTTCCCCTTTATGCACTTCAAAAAATAAAATGGAATCCAGGTTTGCCATCATACCAACTTGATGCCATTAATTCGTTACAATATGCTCGTATCGGAAAATTTCCAATGGTATTTAAAGAACGCTTTTGGAAAGAGGAAAATTTTGATATGATAACCGATACTCCAACCCATTATTTTTATCATGCAACTAAAAATCAAGCAGGCCCCTCTGGAGTATTAATCTCTTACGCCATCGGTGAAAAAGCGGATTCTCTTGCATCTGTAACCAAACAACAACGTGAAGATTTAATTTTAAATGCACTCAAGCCCGCTTTTGGTGATGTTCGAAAATACCTGAGTGAAAGTTTGATGTACTATTGGGGTGTTGATAATTATTCTAAAGGCGCCTATGCATTTTATGGCAAAGGCCAATGGTTTGGTACAATGCCAATTTTAAAACAAGCGCATTTAAATACTCATTTTGCAGGAGAGCATCTGGCAGATTGGCAAGGATTTATGGAAGGCGCGATCAACAGCGGAGAGGAAGCAGCGGAAGGGATGTGATTCAATTACGAATTACAAATTACGATTTACGAATCATGATTTATAGGATTCCGTTTACAATTGATCAGATTTATGGATGTGCGAGGGCATCACTTTTAGAATTAGAAAAAAGTTATATTTTGAAAAAAAAAAAAAAATTGAAGCAGTTTTGCAACTGCTTCAATTCAATCTAGGACAAAGATTGCTTATTCAGCAATATCAATTTTCAGTTTTTACAGTTTGATCGTTTCAGTATCGTTTCCGGCTTTTACACGTAAGCTGTATTTTTTTCCTTTAGCTAATTTTCCTGCATCAATAACAATATCACCTGTTGCATTTTGGCTGATTGCACTTTGTCCGTTTGGCACGACTGCACCAGCAGGATCCAATACATCAAAACTTAAGTCAATGCCTTGGTTTCTACCTTTAAATAAATTGGATGAAACCAATTTTGTAGCTGGCTTAGCACCTTTTTTAATAGAAGGGGTACTAACATAAATTTTTGGACAGCAATGCACATGTGCAAGTGCTGAACCTGCGGATCCTTGGCTACCGGCAGCAGTTCCACCATCTTTTGGTGGTTTGACTTCAGTTTGAGCATACAATCCAGATGCTAGAATAAATGAGCAGAATACTAATAGTTTTTTCATGTTTTTAAAAAATTTAATAGTTAATAATATACGTTAATTTTGTTTTAGAACTGATTCCTACACATAGGGTAGTCTTCAAATTCTAATTTAGGTTCCATATTTGAAAGATGGTTATCAGGTAATTCGATTTTTTATTTAAACCAGAATTCTCATTAGAATTCTGGGTCAATTTTATTTATAATTTGTGTTTGTTATTCATTTTACTTGAATACAGCCGCTAAATATAGCTGTAATCCTCTAACAATTTAGAAGGGTGTAATAAAAATAGAAGCAGTACCCTGTACTGCTTCTATGATTCACCCGAATCAAATTTCAGAACGCTTGTATTTTAAGTTAATCAGAGCACGCTCACCTGATAGGTGACATCCACCACAAACTCATATTCCTGAATTTCTCCATGAAAATGGAGCAGGTGGCTTCCTTTGGATAGGGGCTTCAATAGAATCCAATATCCATCTGATACGGCATCTTGCTTGGTTCCTAAAATACAAGGATCCACACAAGTGCTTAGGTCCGGATCTCCAATAAATGTAAATAAGTTAGTTGGTACGCGGAATTGTTCTAGTCCACCTATGGACTTCCCGTCCAATTCAACTGCAAGGTTTCCAGCCATATCTATCGCAGTTTTAGCTCCGTCTTTCAAATAATCTTCCAGGGTTTGTCCGGGAGCCAGGGTGTAATCCAAGTTTGGGCAAGGAGCATCATTGATTACATTAATAATTGGAAACAAAATTCCTTTTCCATAGGGTATCACCACTTTTCTGGTTGAAACTCCACCAGAATTGCCTACCAAAAAATAAACCGGTCCTTTTTGACCTTTGTCTGCATGGATTCCGGTCTCATCCATCAAGGGGTTAATCTCGCAAGGCAAACTAAATGCATAGCGCCACCAGTCTTCGGTCCAAGAAGCCAGTGGCTTTCCAAAGGCAAGTGCGTTTACCGGAAATACTTTGTTGTTTGCTTGTGCTCGACCATCCAAACCAGTAACTACAGGCACTGGTTCTAACTGCTCTTCATCTTTGCAGGCAGTGACACTAACAGCGAGGAATGCTATGACAGCAATTCCCCAATTTAAAAACTTTTTCATAGGGTGTGAAATTTTAAATAATTGCCTACTCTAGCGGATTTTCGGCATCCTCCGCATTCTGATAGAACTATTTAAATTTAATTACACTATTTTTGAAAAGTGATCATACAAATTCTACAGAAATTCGATTCATAAAATAAATCATTTCAAAAATTTTAAAAATATTCTCAAGTTTTTTTGATATTCAAACACATTTTGAGATTTTAACTCAGAAAGTTCAATGGCCATTTCGTAAGCATCCATATTTTTTAGTTTGTAGGCTGCACAAATTAAAGCGAAATCAATAAATGCTTTTTGAGATTTATCAGAAATCGTTTTACTCTTTCCAAATAAGTTGTTGAACTTCTCAATACAATCCATTTCTGCTAATTGTCTGTCATTTTTATAATTTGTATGAATCATAGCTGTAACCTTGTTTCGAACTTGCCACATCGCTAAAGGTGTATTGCTCCCTAAATTAAATGCAAGATTTGAATCTGTAAAGCGAACTAAGATATTCGATGAACTTCTATAGGCTTTATTTCTTTGCATTTTATCGGCCTCGCGTTTTGCCAGTTTATTAAGTTCACGATCCAAAGGTCTAAAACCAAATCGATAATAAAACCAAAATGCACCGGATGCAATGCCTTCTGGATTATTTAATCCATATTGATACGGTTCAATTTCAAAATAATCTATAGAAAATAGTTGTCTGTAGGTCCTCAATAATTGCGCCATCATAAATCCGGACTCTCCACCCCGAAACCAATCAAAAATATTTATCCCAAATAAAGCCCGGTTGCCCATAATCCAGGCTCCTCCATACGCTGCAGGATACCCATTTTTAAATAAAGTATAACCCACATAGGATTCAAGGGGAAGTTGCCTTTCAGGAACCATTGTAAACACTGCAATAGAAATTCCTCGTTCCAATATATAATATCGAATGCTGTTTTCATCTAGATAGGTTACAGGATCCGTTTCCCGTTGCAAAAGCAACAATTTAATTTTAGAAACCATGATAATCTGCTGTTTCCATGCCGAATCAGACAAATGAACTTCAGGCAAGGCCGTATTTAAAATATCCGTGTAATTCCACTTTTTTCGAATTTCTTGTTGATAAAATATTTCTTTAACCGGTAAGACGTTATAAGTTTTGCTCAGTTTTTTATTTCCAGTTGTGTGAACATGAAAATTTAATTGAAGTTTATCAAATAAATAATCTTTAATTAATGGCGTATTGTTGAACTGCTTGAATTGATTTAATAGAAATGCAAGTAATTTAGTATTACGGATTTGCAGCGCATCCAATAAAGATTCATTCGTATCACAAATTGCTGTAAATTCCTTTTCAATATCCGGTAAACTTAATTTTAATAAGTCAATCAATTCAGTTCCATTTTGATCTGGCAGATCCCAATTGACTTTAATTTTAGAATCTACTAACCAGGAAACCAATTCGCAGGAAAGACTTGAATACAAACCCGTATATGGAAGGCCTGTATTTTCAAAATGCAATTTTTCATGTGGTCTCAGGTTTCTTAGAAATTTTGTTATTCGTAAAATTTCCAGCTTACAACAATTTTTTAATTTTTCATTTTCCGGATGGGCCTGAAGAAACAACAACAAATCGTGATATTTTATAAGCAATTTAGTTTTGGGAAGTTGTTGCTTATTCAGAATTTTAAGTAAGTGAATTTTTTGTATTGCAGAGTCCTGAGAAAATTGGGTTTGAATTTTAAGTAAATTCTTGAGTGTTGATTGGAACGAATGATTCATATTATGAATTTCAAATTTATACTATAAATTGGTAATGCTTCGTAAATGGTTTAAACAATAACACAATTCAAAGATCCTCCACAGTTTTGTAAATATATAAAACCAAAGCTTTTAAAAATGGCAAAAAAAAACCCGGAAGTTAGTACTACCGGGCTTTCATAATTCAAGTGAGAATGAATTACTTCTTTACAGCATCAGAAAGGCCTTTGCCCGCTTTGAAGCGAACAACTCTTCTCTTAGGTATTTTGATTGGTTTGCCGGTTGCAGGATTTCTTCCGGTTCTTGCTTTACGTTCTGCAGTAGAGAATGTACCAAAACCTACCAAAATTACACTTTCAGCTTTTTTCAAACTTTTTTCGATAGAAGTAAGAACTGTATCTAAAGCGGTACCTGCCTGTGCTTTAGTAACTTCTGCTTCTTTTGCGATCGCACTGATCAAATCAGATTTATTCATTGTTTTAAAGTTTTAATGGTTAATTTTACGACACAAATATATATTACATTTTTTGTTTATACAATACATATATAAAAATATTTTATGCTTCAAGAGCTTTAAATTCAGGCATCCCGGCGCTGTGGTCGTTGTAAATGCCTGTAAAATAAGCAACTCTACACTGAAATTAGATATAACAGCCCGTAAAATGGAGTACTTTTTAATGCAAATCCGTACAAAAATAGGCCTATTGGCATTACTCATTATTGTCACTTTCACTGCTTGTCACCGGGGAAGTGGTTGTCCGTCTGAAGATGCACAGGTTAAAACGAATAAGAAAGGGATGCCAACCAAAAAATCTGAATCAGGCCTTTTTGACAAAAAAACATCTAAAAAAATGCGTCTTAATAAGTAAGAATTCGGTTCAGGAATCTTAAATTTTAATTAAAACATTCTGATTTATAAATTCATACATTTGAATTGTTAATCCCATTCCAAATGGAAAAAAAAGATGTCTTATTAATAAAAGATCTTGCTTCTTTTGAAAAATTGGTAAACAAGGACCATCAAGCATATGATATTAATATGATGCTTATGCCTGGAACCCTTGAAGATAAACATAAGGATGTCGATTCAACCAAAGGGATTCGTGCGCTCAGACGACAATTTAATTTAATCTACATCCTTACCGAAGGAGAACATGATGTATTATTAGGGGCGGACTATCGATGGCTCAAACCAAATGATCTGGTGATCGTTCCGGAAAATATGGTGTATGCTTCCAAATTTATCCGAAATTGTAAAGGCTATTGCCTGCATTTTAAAACAGAATTCATTCAAAATTTATTGAATGGTCCATTGACAGAAGAATTTCCCTTTTTCATTTTGATGCTGAACACATAATTAATTTAAATGATGCGGATACTAAAAGTATTCAACAGGCATTTCAGGATATTATTCGCGAATACCAATCCTTCTCCTATGAAAAAGATTTTATTCTTCGCAATTTTTTATTAATCTTACTCCATCGAATTCGTGAAATATACCGACCCTATATTCACAAATTAAATGAACAAAGCAGCAGAGCCTCCCGCCTTGCCAATAAATTTAAACATTTGGTAGAAAAGGAATTTATCAACAACCGATCCGTTCAAGCTTATGCTTCGCAACTTGCTATCAGTCCAAAATATTTATGCGATGTAGTTAAGCAAACTTTTGGTAAAACGCCACGTGCCTTTATTAATGACATGCTTTTACTAGAAGCGAAGGTTCAATTGGGATCCACCGATAAATCGGTATCGGAAATCGCTTACGCATTACAATTTGAGGACCAATCCCATTTTAGCCACTTTATAAAGCAACAAACCGGGATGAGTCCGCTGGCATTGCGTCAGATTCTCTGATTTCTACATGAGAAGGTGTGTTTTATACACAAAGCTTGTATCATAGCGCATTTACCTTTGCATTATCAATTTTTTTATTAATTTTTTAAATCAATTTATTATGCAAATCAAATTATTTCTATCCATTGTTGCGTGTTTAGGTTTTGTTTATACAGAAACTTTTGCTCAAGCGCCTACGGAACCTACAAGCCACGCAAAAGCTGAAAAAGTAAATTTTTCAAAACCAACAGATGTACGAAGTTTTCCATTGGGAAAAGTTGATCTGGTTAATGTTGGTGGTGCGACCATTGGACGCGCTGTTTTTCAACCTGGCTGGAGATGGTCCAAATCAGTAAAACCATTGGCAAAGACTGAAAGTTGTGAAGCTCCTCATTTTCAATATCACATTGCAGGTACCCTGCGCATAAAAATGGATGATGGAACTACATTTGATTGTAAACCAGGGGATGTATCTTATTTACCCATGGGACACGATGCTTGGGTTGTTGGAAAACAAGCTGTGGTGGTTGTAGATTTTCAAGGAATGATCGACTACGCAAAATCTTCAAAATAAATTTCGCTATTAAACTTAGCGAAATTGATTTAAAAAAAATCACCCCGCCTGAAAACATTCAGAACGGGGTGATTTTTTATTTCATAGAGCCTTATATCAAGCTCTGAATCATTTTATCTGCGTTTGACTCTTGTGGTAGTTCGTGTAGTCTTGGTTTTACCTCTTGGACCTGTAACCGTAGTTTTGGTACGTGTAACCCGATAGGATTTAACATGAGCCCCATGACGTCTGTTGACTGTAACGGATGTCGTTCTCACAGGAGTATAAACACGGTGGGCATGAACCACCCGATGCGTATGAACTACAGCAAATCCAGGACGGTATCTCGCTCTGAATGGATGAAAGACCCTCCAGCCTAATGGCCTCCAGGGACGCCAGTAACTTGGATACACGCGCCATCTCCAGGGTGAAACCCAAGGTCTGTAAGCAGGAGCATAAACAAAACGTACACAAGACCAGGGCCAAACATTAATGACTATAGCATCCTCTTCTTCAAAATTTATTGCAGAAGGCCCGCTTTTGGTTCTGGGTTCCATTTTTACATCATCTTTCTGGTCATTCCCATCTGAAGGTTCAACAATTTGCTGAATTCCGAAAATATCCTCATCTCCTATAATTTGTATTACAGCAGATTCTTTACCATCTTTCTCTAATTCAATGACGGCAATATCTTGACTCTCCGTTTCAGAAATTGGAACCTGAAGTATAAATGCATGTGCATCTTGATCCATTTTGCTGATCACCCGAATGTAATCGATGTCTCCATCTTCATTCAAATCCAAATTGTTGACATGATTGCTTTCCGTATTCAATAATTTCTCAAAATCCTCCGGTGAACTGGCCATTTTAAATAAATTTAAAGCGCCTTCCAGACTAAAATTGTCACCCGGCAGTCCCGTAGAATCGGACACCTCTTGAGCCTTACTCATGGTACTAATACTCATAGCACTCAAAAATAAGCTTAGGTATAAAGTTGTTTTTTTCATATGATTGATTTTTATGTAAGACTGCGAAGTTAACGAAAAGTTTAATATGCTTTGTAGGTATAATTATAATTTTTTATTGCCACGAATGCACGAATTAAGGACTAATTGAAATATGAATTATTGCCACGAATGCACGAATTGTGGACTAATGAAATATTTTATTCGTATTTAATTCGTGGCATTTCTTCGTGACTTCATTCGTGCATTCGTGGCATTTCTTCCCACTTCTTCATTCGTGCATTCGTGGCATTTCTTCCTCCTTCTTCATTCGTGCATTCGTGGCAACTCTTCCTCCTTCTTCATTCGTGCATTCGTGGCAACTCTTCCCACTTCTTCATTCGTGGCAAAGATTTATTTTACAACCAGCATAAGACTCGATAGATCCTATGCTTTTAATCATTTCATAAAATCCACCTATCGATTTAATGGTTTCAGTAAAACATGTTGCGTTCATTGGTATTTCATTATTTCAAATTGAATTTAGAACTGAATAAATTTTTAAACTTAGATGCACAGGCAATCTATTAGATATATAGGATACTTATCTGTTAATAACGTATTATAATCCACCATATCCGACGAAATAGAATCCAAGCTTAGCTCACAATAAGCAAACAACTCAATATACCTAGATGTATTCTTAAATGCATAAATTCAAATTTGTAACTTCCTGTATTACTATATCTTATATATTTCCATCTTAATTAAAACTCCTAAATTACAGTGCTTAGAATCCAGTTTAAAATACTAAAAACTGCTTATTAAGCAAACTTTAGCTTTATTTTATTAAATATCAAACGACCCATGCTTAATCCCCTTACCCTCAGCTATTTCTGGCAGAATCTTTGCTATGAAAGGTATGGACTACCTCAAGATTATTGAAACCTACAAACATCAACCTATGAAATTGCTGCTTGGCTCCATTTTATTCGTTCCTTTCATACTGAATTCTCAAGTTACCGATGGTGAATTTATCAGTGTGTACAAATCCATTCAAAATAAATCTCGCAATGCATTTGTATTAAAAGCAGAAGATTCAACCAGCTATAAAAATTTTGAATTGCTGAAAGAAACCAACCAGCTCTTGGACTTCTTATACGAATACATCGATAGCGAACATCGCCTGAATGGTAAAGGGGGATTTAATTTTGCGGGGAATCAAACTTCAAAAAATAATCTCTTTAAAGTAGGTGCCGGTGTAAGTATTGACCAAGGTGTATATCCCTACGAATTGGATTTTTCCGCAAATGTGCAATCCCTTTTAAAAGATGGCGACTTTCAGGAAAACTTTTCTGACCTGGATATCTCGTTCGATTTTCACCCTTATACACCCAGTGCATTTTCAAAACAAAAAAAATATGAAGCCAAAATAAATGAACTGGAACACGAAAAAACCACCAACTCAACTGAAGAAGAAAACAAACAATACCTACTCAACAAGTACATGGCTAAAATTGAAAATGTACAAGATATCAACGGACTTTGGCTTGAAAATTATGTAATACTGAAACGCAGCAGTGACAGTTATCTTGGATTAGATCAGGCTTATAATCTAGGTGCAGGTTTTATATTCAGTTTCTATTCAAAAGCCATGACAAAAAAAGGACGAGCAAATCAGGAAGAAATGAATCGCAAACCTACCTACGAAATGCATGGCAATGATTTAATCCGATGCCTTACCAATTGTGCTCCCATTAATAATGTTCTGCAATTAAGCGCATCAGAAATTGAAACATTGATGTCCGGCCGTTATCGGTTTTTGATTTCAAATCGAAAACAATACAGCCAATTGCGCTTATCACTATTAGTTGGTGCTTATTATGAACTGGAAAAATCAACCATAAGCAATACCATCAATTTTAATGGAAAAGATACTACCATGAGTTTTCCTTTTAAACCAACCAATCGGCCCTATGGCGAAATACGTCCAGGCATCGTCTGGAAACCAAAAGACAAATACAAACTAAAAATTTATCCATTTCTAAAAATTCCATTAGATCGAATTAAAGACAAAGTAAGTGAGGGGGCGCTATCTGATATACGCACCGATTATTTTATTGATTTCCAAAGTTCATTTACAATTGGAATTGAAGATAATTTTGAAATAGGCATCTATTACAACATGCTTTATGACAATACGCCCTATCGGTTATATTTAAAGCAACTAGATAATAGCTTTATCCTGTTTTCAGGAGAAAATAAACGAAGCAGTTTCGGAATTAATTTAAGTTTTGGCTTTTAATTTTAAAATTAACCATGATCATTTACAATGTATCCGTTAAAATTAATCCAGAAATTCAATCAGATTGGATAAACTGGATGCGAACCCACCACATTCCTAAAGTTTTAGCTACGGGTTGCTTCCTTAAATCCAGATTGTCAAAACTGGAAATCCAGGAACAAGATGGAATCACCTATATCATCCAATACGAATTGTTAAATTCCGATTTGCTAAATCAATACATGATACACTACGCACCAGCTCTCCAAAAGGAACACATCGATCGCTATGCAAATAAATTTATTGCATTTCGAACCATCCTGGATGTTCTTGAAGAATTTTATCCAAACGAACGGAATTCCTGATTTTCCAATGGGGTCACTTTTTCTAAGAAATCTGATCTTCACACTATTACAACCAGGAGTTGTTTGTATTGGGATTCCCTGGTTGATTTTGGATAAAGTACCGGAACTTCTTTCAAAAACTCCCAGCTATATCCTCATTGTAGCCTGTGGATTCATACTTGTGGGAGCATGCATTTTATGCAATTCAATCTATTTATTTGCTACAGTAGGGCGTGGCACGCTTTCGCCATTAGATCCAACGAAAAACTTGGTACTCAATGGACTTTATAAATATACCCGCAATCCTATGTATGTGGGTGTTATGCTGATTCTCCTGGGTGAAAGCTTTCTTTTTCAAAACCAACAATTATTAAATTATAGTTTAGCAGTCTTTATCTTGTTTAATATATTTATCATCTTTGTGGAAGAGCCTCGCCTGGTTCGAGAATTTGGCCATGAATATTCTAATTATTGTAAACAAGTCCGACGTTGGTTATGACCTATAAAATATGGAATTATAAAGCATTCACTGTGCTATTTCTCACTTTACTATTATGCGCATGCAGTTCGCCTAAGAAAGCTATTTACGAAACTACTGCAAATGATGTAGCACAAATTGAATTAGTACTCCGTAAAAATCAGAAATTCGAATTGTACTTCAAGGATCTGAGTGAACGTCCTGAGAAACGTTACAAATTTAAAGGGAGTTGGTCTGAACGCAAAGATCGGATCCAGTTAAACTTTCACCTTGATAAAAACGGTTTACCTGATATCAAAGCGCTGTTTGACCCATCACTTACAGAAGTTAAATCGGTTCGAATCATAGATGTTAAGACCGTAGAATTCAAGAAAACTGATAAAATGATTTATATTTGGGGATTGTCTTGCCCAAAATCAGATCTGGATAAAAAATAAACCCTGCTTATGATAAAGATAAGCTGTCCACAATGCAAAAGCATTTTAGAGTTCGAGCATTCAGCTTCTGGCTCCCAACGATTTTGTTCATCTTGCGGTCTTTCATTAATCATTCCGATTATTGAATCCCAAGATCATGCTAAAGATTCAGAAACTGATTCAGAAAAAATTCAAACCATCAATGAGTCTTTCCAAAATATCATTGAAAAGAGTTCGAAACAAGCTCAAACGATCTTAAGAGATCTTCAGCAAATTCCCTTAAAACAGGAAATCATCCCCATAGATCAAAGCAATATTAATTTGTTGTTGAAAGATTTTATTTTCTGGGCTGTTAGTTTTTTAGGGATTATTCCCTTATTAATTATAACTGTAAATCAGGTTTCTACGCAACTCACCATGTTTGCACTTTTTTTTGCATTTGTATGGGGTGTGATCTTTAAAAAATTTATACTCAATGATGGAGGAAGTAAGCGCCTTGCAGTTCCAGCCCTTTTTTTTACAGGTATCATTGGCATTTGGTTGTTGTTATTTATCTATAGATTCTTACCTGCCTTCTATTTGAATCTTGCAGATCATTCCAATTTAATTGTTTCGCTCATTGGATACATTTTTCAAGTTGGAATTTGTGAAGAATTAATAAAAGCATTGCCAATTTACATTGCTATTAAATGGTTTCGCAAAGATTTAAACATACTTTCCCTGGTTACAATTGGTGTATTTAGTGGCTTGGGATTTGCAGCTTTTGAAAATTTACACTACGGTGAAAATGCCATTGGTTCCGCTTATACAAAAACAATAAACTATGGAGTCGAAGGTCTGGTGTCGGGAGTTCAAAATGCCATGGTTTTGGTGATGTTGCGCTCGCTGTCATTGGTTTTTTGTCATGCAGTGTTTTCTGGTATTGTGGGTTACTTTATTACTACAGCACTGATCCGTAAAGAAAAAAAGGGTGCATTGATTGTCATTGGATTTGCAACGGTTTCTATCTTACACGGAGTGTACGATTGGCTTGCCGGATTACAACCTACATTAGCAGCGCTGTTGGCAGGATTTTCATTTGCATTATTTTATGGGTATCTCATGAAATTAAAAAATTCAGACAGGCAGTTTGTGTTTTAAATTTCGCATTCACTATATTAATTAAGACTTAAAAGGGAATTTGACTTTAGTATCATTGACTAAAGTCACTAGATCCAATGAGCAATATCAAATCCGAAGGTAGGCTGCTTATCGACTTTTGCATGCGAATCGCCTTATTCTGGAAAACAAAACACAAATCCAAACCCTTTGCTATCACTGCGGAAGTGAATGCCCAAATCAATCTATTGAAATTGATGACCATTATTTTTGTTGCGAAGGCTGCAAAACGGTTTTTCAGGTTTTAAATAACAATCAACTTTGCGACTATTATGCATACAACTCCCAACCAGGAATTAAGCAAAGCAATTCGCAATGGGCTGAGCGGTATGCCTTTTTGGATCGACCAGAATACTGGGATGAATTCATAAGCTTCAAAGAAAAGGACCAATGCAGGGTCCAATTTTACATTCCCCAAATGCATTGCAGTTCGTGCATCTGGTTATTGGAAAATTTATTTAAACTCAATGATGGGATCATTAGCAATCGGGTTAATTTTTCCACCAAAGAATTGTTTTTGGTCTTTGATGCAAAAAAAATAAGTCTGCGGCAGTTGGTTGAGTTGCTTACTTCTATTGGCTACGAACCAAAATTAGAAATCCAGGATCTGAAAATGGGACTTCAACTTCCAAAAAGAAACCGGGTTTTGAAAATTGGGATCGCAGGATTTTGCTTTGCCAACATTATGATGTTTTCGTTACCAGAATATTTTAATGGTGGCGAATTGGTTGAACAAGATCTTGCAATCCTGTTCCGATTGTTTATTTTCTTACTTTCATTACCTGTCTTGTTTTTTTGTGCTACTGAATTTTTTTCCGGTGCCTGGAATGGACTGAAGCTTAAAATGATTACGATTGACCTCCCCATTGCTTTGGCTTTAATTTTAACATTTTCAAGAAGTGTTTATGAAATGCAAATCGGATTAAGCAATGGATATCTGGATAGTTTTTCCGGTATCGTGTTTTTTATGTTATTGGGTCGATTTATTCAGGATAAATCATTTACATCTTTATCCTTCGACCGAAACTATAAATCATTTTTTCCAATTGCCGTAATGGCTATGAAAAAATCCAAATGGATATCCACACCAATAGAATCCATTGAAAAAAATGATCGCATCCTCATCCATAATGAAGAAATTATTCCAGTTGATGGCTTATTATTGAATGGCAAGGCTTCCCTCGATTACAGTTTTGTAAGTGGCGAAAGTCAACTGAGTTTTCCAAACTGTGGGGAACGGGTTTATGCAGGAGCCCGACAAACCGGAGAAGCCATTGAAATTAGCGTGATTAAACCCGTTTCACAAAGTTATTTGACCAATCTTTGGAATAATGAAATTTTTAAAACGGAAAAAGCAAAAACATATAAGGAAATTGATCTCATTGCACAATATTTTACATTGGTAGTTATTGTATTGGCCTTGGCTGCCGGCATCTTTTGGTACACACAAAATCGTCCGGATCTCATGTGGAATGCGGTAACTACCATATTAATAGTTGCTTGTCCTTGTGCGTTATTGTTGGCTGCAAGTTTTACAAATGGAAATTTGCTTCGAATTCTTTCCAAAAATAAATTGTATTTAAAGCATCCTTCTGTTTTGGATCAATTGAATCAAATTGATCATCTGGTTTTTGATAAAACGGGTACACTCACCAAAAATGGAAGTCTTAAAGTATCATATTGTGGAACGAAACTGAGCCAGGAACAGGAAATTCGATTCTATTCCTTAGCTAAACAATCTACACATCCTTTAAGTCATTCTGTAGCTCAGTTTATTCAGGCAAATCAAACGATTCCGGTACTCGAATTTAAACAAATCGCTGGAAAGGGAATTGAAGCATGGATTCAGGAACATCATGTTAAATTGGGCTCCGCTGATTTTGTACATGCAATCGATCCAGAAAATGTTGATCATTCTAACGTCCATATCAAAGAAGATGGAAATTATCTCGGATATTTTTCCATTGCTCAAGAATTCAGATCAGGTCTTGATGTATTATTTGATAAGCTGAAGTCAAAATACAAACTGTCCATGTTAACGGGAGATCAACCCGGAGCTACCACAAAATTGCTTGGCTTATTTCATCATAAGAACGCCATGCATTTTGGATTAAAACCCATTGATAAATTGGATTTCATTAGTAATCATCAACAAAAACAGGGCGAAAAAATACTCATGGTTGGCGATGGACTCAATGATTCCGGTGCATTAAAACAAAGTGATGTAGGGATTGCCGTTACAGAAAACCGCAATAATTTTACGCCGGCCAGTGATGGTATCCTAGATGGAACTTCTTTGCAAAAATTGGCTGATATGCTCCTTTTTGTCAGAGATGGAAAACGTACCATTTATCTGATCTTTGTATATTCCATTCTTTACAATATAATAGGCGGTTATTATGCCTTAAACGGAATCCTTTCTCCGCTCATTGCAGCTATATTAATGCCAATCAGCTCGATTTCAATTTTAATACTTTCCTACGGAATAACAGCTTTTTTAGCCTGGCATCACAGGCTTTCCTAATTGATAAAAATCATTTAACTGGATGACCATGGTCTAAGAGATGGTTTTCCCCTGCTTTTAATTTTGCTCATCAAATTATGAGCGTATTAATTATTTTAATTTGTGTCAGTGTCTGTATTGCCGGTGCTTTTCTAGTGGCATTTATATGGAGTTCAAATGACGGACAATTTGAAGATTTATACGCATCAGCCCATCGTATTTTATTTGAACGAAAAGAAAAAATCAAGAAAGAAGAATGAATGCACAATTAGAAACCGTTTACTATGACAATAAAATGCCAAGACTTTTTGCAATGGCAACCATTTTATGGGGTGCTGTTGGTATGTTGGTAGGAGTCCTGATTGCATTTCAACTTGTATTTCCCGCTCTAAACTTTGATTTATCATTTACTACCTATGGCAGATTAAGACCCTTGCATACCAATGCAGTGATTTTTGCATTTGTAGGAAACGGTATTTTCACCGCCATCTATTATTCGTTGCCCAGATTACTGAAAACGTCCATGTGGAGCAGCAAATTAAGCAAAATTCATTTTTGGGGATGGCAATCCATCATTGTATTGGCAGCCATAACCTTGGTTTGCGGTATCACAACGGGTAAGGAATATGCAGAATTGGAATGGCCCATTGATATTTTAATCACTTTAATCTGGGTGGTCTTTGGTATCAATATGTTTGGAACCATTTTAACCAGAAGGGAACGGCACTTGTACGTTGCGATTTGGTTTTACATTGCCTCATGGGTAACTGTTGCCATGCTTCATATTGTCAATTCCTTGGAATTCCCAATCAACTTGTTCAAATCATATTCCTGGTATGCTGGAGTTCAAGATGCTTTGGTTCAATGGTGGTATGGTCACAATGCGGTTGCATTCTTTTTAACAACCCCGTACTTGGGTTTGATGTATTATTTCTTACCAAAAGCTGCCGATCGTCCGGTGTATTCTTACCGCTTAAGCATTGTGCATTTTTGGTCTTTAATTTTCATATATATCTGGGCCGGTCCGCACCACCTTTTATATACTGCATTACCAGATTGGGCACAATCATTGGGAACCGTTTTTTCAATCATGCTAATCTTACCCAGTTGGGGCGGAATGTTGAACGGACTGTTCACTTTAAGGGGAGCATGGGATAAAGTTCGTGAAGATACGGTATTGAAATTTTTTGTAGTTGCAGTTACCTGTTACGGTATGTCAACATTTGAAGGCCCGATGATGTCGCTTAAAAATGTGAATGCAATTTCACATTACAGTGACTGGACAGTTGCACACGTTCATATAGGAGCCTTAGGATGGAATGGATTTTTAACATTTGGAATGCTGTACTGGTTATTTCCAAAAATGTACAATGTCAAATTGTATTCTCAAAAATTAGCATCCACACACTTTTGGATTGGCACCTTAGGTATTATACTCTATGCAATTCCAATGTATTGGTCTGCTTTCCGGACTTATTTTATGATGAAAACATTTACACCGGAAGGTCAATTGCAATACCAGTTTATGGATGTTGTACAAACTGTAATGCCTTTTTATTTATTGCGGGCATTGGGTGGAACCATATTTCTGATTGGTGTATTCATTATGGTTTACAATTTAATAAAAACAGTACGTTCTGGAAAATTTATTGAAACCGAATCAATTGAGGCTGCACCTTTAAGTAAAAATTACCAGGCACCAAAATCTGCTTTCTGGCATAGTGTCATCGAACGCAAACCCGTATTATTGCTTACTATGAGTTTAATCGTTGTCGGTATCGGAGGTTTAGTTGAATTGGTTCCAACATTTTTAGTAAAATCAAATGTACCTACCATTTCAAGCGTAAAGCCATACACCCCTCTGGAATTGCAAGGAAGGGATATTTACATTCGCGAAGGATGTTATAATTGTCACTCCCAGATGATTCGACCTTTCCGATATGAAGTGATGCGATATGGGGACTATTCAAAAGCAGGAGAATTTGTGTATGATCATCCATTTCAATGGGGAAGTAAGCGAACAGGACCGGATCTCGCACGGGTAGGTGGAAAATATCCGAATAGTTGGCATTTTAATCACATGTTAGATCCTCAATCGGTTTCACCAGGGTCGAATATGCCAAGTTATGTTTGGCTGTTTGGAAACGATTTAAATACGTCCACTACACCATCAAAAATTCATGCCATGCGCAAAATGGGGGTTCCTTATCCGGCAGGATTTGAAACTACGGCGAATGAGGATTTGAAAAAACAGGCAGAACAAATATCCAACAACTTGCGTGAAGATAAAATCGGCATACCTGCTGAAAAAGAAATTGTTGCACTCATTGCATACTTGCAAAGATTAGGAAAAGATACACGTGTTAATTCAAAACGATAAGAATTATGAAATTCAATAATTATTTGGAAAAAATTACCGGAATTGAAATTTATCCTATGATTTCATTACTGGTCTTTATACTTTTTTTTATTGCTGTTACCATTTATGCATTTAAAGCAAACAGTGAAATGATTCGTACCATGGAAGAATTGCCATTAGATAAATCTGATACTAAGACTTTATGAAAGCATTACACTTTATAATTAGACCCTTTTTATTCCTATTTATAACGATAGGATTCGTTTTACCAATTGATGCTCAGGGAACCACTGCCGTTGCAACACAAGCACCTTCAACTGGAAGTGGATTTTACCTGGATTTAGATACTGCACTTTTTGCTATAGCATTTACATTAGCAATCGTTATTATTGCCCTTTTAGGGGTGTTGCGCTCATCGATTCGTTTTTATATAGATAAAAACAACAACACGTTAAAAGCAATATTATGGATTGTTATGATTTTCTATAGCAGTCAGGAGGCATTTGCTCAACAAGCCAATGCCGTTGCAGGCAATCCACAAAATTTTACTTTCTTATTAAGCGTTCAAGGTTGGCTTATGCTAATCATAATTGCTGTTGAAATCTATGCGCTGATATTAATTAGAAAATGGATTCGTTTTTATACGGGAATTGAGAAATTTGAAACCCGAACTGTAGAAATCAAACCAAGTTGGTGGGATCGCATCAATGTATTTAAATAAATTGAAAGCGAAAGCGATCTAGATACCGGTCATAATTATGATGGAATCCGCGAACTGGATAACATTACACCTCCTTGGTTTACTGCTGCATTTCTTGGAACCATTCTATTTGCTGCAATTTATTTGTATCGGTACCACATCGCTGAATCTGCACCGCTCCAATTAAAAGAATATCAAAATGCCATGAAAATTGCAGAACAAGAACAAGCACTCTATTTAAGTGAAAAAGGAGATCAGATTGATGAAAATAATGTAGAATTATTACCTGCAGGCCAATATGAAGAGGGTAAAACCATCTTTAAAGCTACTTGTGCAGTTTGTCATGGAGACAAAGGACAAGGATTGGTTGGACCAAATTTGACTGATGAATATTGGATTCATGGTGGCTCTGTAAAAGAAATTTTTACGGTAATAAAATATGGTGTGATGGATAAAGGCATGCGAAACTGGAAAGATGAATACGGTCCAAATCAAATTGCACAATTGTCGAGTTATATAAAATCTTTAAAAGGAACGAATCCTCCCGGTGCTAAAGCTGCTCAAGGAACTTTATATACAGAAGCAACACCTGGTAATACGGATGCAAAACAAGATACTTTGAAAACTACTAAGTAGATGAACCTCGATGATCTACAGGAAGGATCCGGATTTAGAGACAGAATCAGTTCGGTTGACGAGCAAGGCGGCCGAAAATGGATCTTTGCCAGTAAGGTCAATGGACGATTTTACAATTACAGAAATTACAGTTCGTTTGTATATCTGATTCTCTTTTTTACCATTCCATTTATTTGGGTACACAATCAACCTTTGGTATTATTCAATATACTTGAAGGAAAGTTTATATTATTTAGTAAGATATTTTGGCCAAATGACTTTTTCATTTTTGCAGTGGCCATGATCACTTTTATCATTTTTATTGCATTATTTACAGTTATTTACGGTCGTTTGTTTTGTGGTTGGGCTTGTCCACAAACCATTTTTATGGAAATGGTTTTCCGAAAAATTGAATGGCTGATTGAAGGTTCACCCGGACAACAAAAACTGCTGCAGTCAAAAGCATGGACGAGCGAATGGTGGCTTAAAAAATCTTTGAAACATTTTATTTTTTTGGCATTTTCCTTTCTTATAGCCAATACGTTTTTAGCTTATATCATTGGAGTGGATCAGTTATATAAAATTATACTGAAACCCATTTCAGAAAACATTGGCCTCTTAAGTGGATTAATTGTATTTACGCTCTTATTTTATGGAGTGTTTGCATTTGTCCGTGATATTATTTGCACCACCGTTTGTCCCTACGGACGCCTTCAGAGTGTGCTTTTTGATAAAGACACCATGCAAATTTCATACGATTACACGAGAGGCGAACCAAGAGAACGCATCCATAAAAATCAACAACGAACTCAAGGCGATTGCGTGGACTGTATGAAATGCGTTCAGGTTTGTCCAACAGGCATTGACATTCGCAATGGGGTGCAAATGGAATGTGTTGGTTGCACTGCATGCATAGATGCCTGCGATGAAGTAATGGATAAGGTAGGTTTCAATAGAGGGTTAATCCGATATGCATCCGAAAATGAAGTGTCTGGAAAAACCCGCTTTAAATTCAATAACCGCATGAAGGCCTATACGGCCTTACTCAGTATTTTAATCCTTGCGATGGTCGTTTTAATTGCAACTCGAAATACTATTGATGCCTATGTTCAACGCGTTCCAGGACAATTATATCAGGAGGTTAGTGAATCCCAGATCACAAATTTATACACTATAAAGTTTATAAATAAAAGCAGGGACACACAAAAAATGGATATCAAATTAGCTAATCAGAACGGAAGCATTCAACTCATAGGAAATCACGAAATTAAAATTAACCCTGAATCTGTTTCTGAATATGAATTCTTTATTGGCTTATCAAAAGATCAAGTGCTTAAAAGAAGCAATGAAATCAAATTAAACATTTTCCAAGGGAGTGATTTGATCCATACATTAAAAACTAATTTTCTAGGACCATTTAAATAATCATTATGAGTTGGGGATATAAAATTTTAATAGCTTATGCATTATTCTTTGTAATGATAATCAGTTTCTTATATATAGCATCTCAACAAACCAATGAGATGCTGGAAACGAATTACTATGAAAAAGAAATTCAATTTCAAAAAATTCTCACCGGATCAGATAATCTCAATGTTTTGAATGAGACTATCAATCTAAAGTTATCCAGTGAGCATCTTGAAATCAACTTCCCAAAAGAAGGCATAAAAGACCAGCCCCTTATTCATTTGGAATTTATTAAAATGTCGGATCAAAGCAAAGATTTTAACTTAGATATCAAGACAAATGAAAACGGTAAAATTATAATTCCCACCGAAAAATTCAGTAAAGGCTATTACAGACTTCAGATGCAATGGGAATCAAATGGAAAACCCTATGTGTATAGGGACCAATTTAAATTTTTAGAAGCATGAACATTTACGAAGCACTGGTAGCCGGTTTTTTAATGGGCTTAATGGGAAGCTTACATTGCATCGGGATGTGCGGTCCATTGGCTTTAGGTGTTGTCGGGTTGCAAACAAATCCGAAGAAAAAACTCCGGACGGCCTTAGAATATAATTTTGGTCGGGCTGTTTCATATACAGCAATGGGTGCAATCCTTGGTTTAATTGGTAATCAGGTTTCAATGGCAGGATTTCAACAATATCTTTCCATCGGGTGTGGACTTTTTATTTTGCTACTTTTTCTTTTGCCCTATATTTCAAAAAATAAATCCAGTATACTTCAATCCTGGAATCATAAAATCCAAAACTTGCTTAATGTACAATTTACCAAAAAACAAAGTCCCCTATTCCATTTTGAATTAGGCCTTATCAATGCCTGGTTGCCTTGTGGGCTGGTATATCTCGCATTGGCAGCTGCTTTAGCTTCGGGAACGTTTATTGCATCCTGTACCATCATGTTTTTGTTTGGGCTGGGCACCATTCCTTTGATGTTAAGCTTGCAACTTTTAGGAAATTACATAAACCAGCAATGGCGTCAAAAATTAACGAAAGCAATTCCGGTATTCATAATAGTGTCTTCCTCTTTATTAATACTACGAGGCATGAATCTCGGAATTCCTCTTATTAGTCCGGTTGTTGAAACATCTGGAACCTGCATTAAACACTGTTGCAAAAATTAATTAAATCTAAAAATATACATCATGATAGAAATATTAAAAGAAACAAAAGTAGGCGAAGTAGTCGCTTCTAATTTTAAAGTAGCTGAAGTCTTTGAAAAATACGGCATTGATTTTTGCTGTAAAGGAGGTATGAGCCTGGATGCAGCTTGCCAAAGTAAAAACATCGATTCAGAAACGTTTATCAAAGATTTGAAATATACTTTATCAATTAAATCCGATTCAACACAAAATTTTTTGGATTGGCCACTGGATTTATTGGCGGATTACATTGAAAAAAAACACCATAGATACATTCGTTGAGAAAACGCCTATGATCCAAACGTATTTGACCAAATTGGTAAATGCACATGGAAGTCGTTACCCTCAATTGATAGAGGTTCAAGAACTCTTCGATCAATCTGTTCTAGATATGCATGTCCATATGCGAAAAGAGGAAATGATCTTATTTCCATATATTCGTAATAAAGTACAAACCATTGTAAATTCAGGATCAGACAATGTGTTTTCCAGCATACAAACACCTGTGAATATTCTTATGCAAGACCATGAAATTGAAGGATCCCGTTTTGAAAAAATTTCAACACTTACCAATCACTACGAACCCCCTACAGCTGCTTGCATAACCCATAAGGTGTGTCTTTCTATGTTAAAAGAATTTGAAATGGATCTCCATCATCACATTCATCTTGAAAACAATATTCTGTTTCCGAAAGCAATTGCTTTGGAAAATTGAGTAATAAAGCATTAATAGTATTAATACAAGGATTCAGTTTGCAATAATTCTAATACCTTTAGTTTTATAGAGCGAAAAAAAATTGGCTTACAATTGAATCCTCAAGAAATGATTAATACTTCACAATGCTTGCATTTGAAGATTGAAAGATTCTAAAAAAACGGATTTTATAGAATTAGCAAGAATTTTAAATCACCGAACAAGAAAGTAAAATCAAAAACACCAGTCCGAGGGCAATTCGATACCAACCAAACACCCCAAAGCCATGATGTTTCAAATACCTGATTAAAAAGCGAACCGTGATCCAGGCAGAGACAAATGCACCTATTAATCCAACACTTAACAAAGTGAATTGCTCACTGCTAAAATGTAAAGGAGTTTTTAATAAATCGTATGTAGTTGCAGCCAACATGGTTGGAACTGCTAATAAAAATGAAAATTCGGTGGCTTGATTTCGATCCAAGCCATTGAAAATTCCACCTATAATGCTGGCGCCAGCCCTGGAAACACCCGGTATAATTGAGATACATTGAATAAAGCCAATGTAAAATGCATTTTTATAAGAAATGGATTCTAATTCAACCACAGTAGATTTAGCTTCTTTCAATTTTTTATCCCAGATGATTAATAACAATCCGCCAAGAATCAAACTAAAGGAGACTACCCAGGAATTAAACAAATAGGCTTTAATAATTTTATACATTAAAAAACCAATGGTTGCAGTTGGAATGAATGCAACGAACAACTTCTTATAAATTTCTATTCCATTAAAAAACCGTTGGATGTACATGACAGCAATTGCCAGAATAGCACCCAATTGAATTGAAATTTCAAATGTTTTAAGAAATTCTGAATTTTCAAGGCCCAAAAGATGAGCAGTTAGGATCATGTGCCCGGTAGAGGATATTGGAAGAAACTCTGTTATTCCCTCTACAATTGAAAGTATCAAGGCGTCCAATAAATTCATAGCAAACTAATTTCAAAAATAAGCGACAAACATAAGAAGAAATTCATTAGTTTATTAAGAGTTATGGTATATCATACATTTGCGAAGGTACCAGGGTCTATAGTCTATAGAAAAGAAGTCTGAAGAGAAATGCTACAAATTTGCGATGCTGCAATCTTTCAATGCACGACAGCTGATCCAGGATATATTTCCAAATAAAAATGAATCATCAGACGGCTTAGGCGGGGTACTATGCTCCAATGTAAGAATCTGCTTAGTATGCTTATTAAATGATGTTATTTTCAAATCAATTTATAACAAAGTTTCCATTGAACCATTTCTTCCTATCAGACTTCTTTTCTACAGACTTCTTTTCTACAAACTTCTTTTCTACAGACTTCTTTTCTACAGACTTCTTTTCTACAGACTACAGACTCGGTACTTCCTATTTCTAAATCTTGGTGAGCGTTTCCTTCTTATTCTTTTTGGTTACAAAATCAAACCAAGCTTTTTTACGAAGTGGATGATCTTTGGGCTTTGAATACATTTTCGCCTTTTTCATTTTTACTACATAAGCTTTTGGAAGTATGTTATTGATCCGGCCTTTGTATTCAATATCCCGATTGTTATTACGCAGCGCATTTAAATAAGAAGAGGGTAATAAATACCGACCTTCGGGCAATTTGATTCTGGAGATGATCTGTCCAAAATTTCGTAAAAAATGAAGGCAGTTATTGGCCCTTAATGAATACGCTTTGTGTTCCCATAATTTTTTTAAATGTAAACAGGCAATAAGTTCAAATTCAGAAATTTCCACAATGAAACTGTGCTCACGTTTACTATTCCAGTCATTTTTAATGGATCCATTCATATAACCTACGATCCCCGAAGTTTGCAAACCTCCTTTCGGATAAAAACCCCAGCATGCTAATAACAGGTTTTGTTTACTGGCTGTATCTTCCTTGATCAAGCCAACATAGGCATGACCAAACGACTGACGTAAAACCCCATCAAAAAATCCATCCTTTGCAAAAAAGACCAACCATTGGCGGGCATTGGATTCCGGATTCCAACTCAGGAATAGCATCGCTAATATGAAAAATTTCTTTAACATCTCTTGTATTAGACTCCAATTGCTAAGTTATGTTAAATTTTCGACAATAAAAATTGAATTTTTTTAAAATCCATATTCAGTCCGAAGCTCAGGATTCTTAGAATTCGACCAACAGGTATAGGCCTCTTTCATTAATTTTGAGTCCTAAATTGGAGCTTATGGTCACAGAAGTTGCTGTATATCAGCCAAAACATAAAATACGCATCCTGACGGCAGCTTCCCTGTTTGACGGGCACGACGCAGCCATTAATATCATGCGTCGGATCATGCAGAGCAGTGGGGTAGAAATTATTCACCTGGGTCATAACCGATCTGCCCTGGAGATTGTAGATGCAGCGATTCAAGAAGACGTACAAGGCATTGCTATAACGTCCTATCAAGGTGGACACAACGAGTTTTTTAAATACATTTTTGACTTGTTAAAAGAGCGTAACTGCGGTCATATCAAGCTATTTGGTGGAGGAGGTGGCACCATTTTACCTTCTGAAATTGCGGATTTACATCATTACGGCATTAACCGGATTTACAGTCCGGATGATGGCCGTCACATGGGTTTACAGGGCATGATCAATGATTTAATATCTCAATGTGATTTTGCTACCGGCAGCTCTCTAAATGGGGAAGTCAAAGAAATTGCCAATCATGATTTCCGTGCCGTGGCTCGAATGATTTCTGCAGTAGAGAATTTTCCAGATCAAGCTGCCACGATTCTTAAAACCATGCATCAAGCAAATCCACATAAAAAAATACCTGTTTTAGGAATCACAGGAACTGGGGGAGCCGGGAAATCCAGTTTAGTTGACGAACTGGTCCGGCGATTTATCTTAGATTTTAGTGATAAGCGGATCGCAATTTTGTCAGTTGATCCCTCCAAACGAAAAACAGGCGGCGCACTCCTTGGGGATCGCATCCGAATGAATGCCATTCACCCTGAATTTCATGGAGGAAGGGTGTATATGCGCAGTCTGGCAACCCGTCAGAGTAATCTGGCACTATCTCCTTATATAAAAAATGCATTACTCATTTTAAAAGCTGCTGATTTTGATTTGATTTTGCTAGAGACTTCCGGTATTGGTCAAAGTGATACGGAAATTGTAGATTTTAGCGATGTTTCGATGTATGTCATGACTCCGGAATACGGGGCAGCCACCCAATTAGAAAAAATTGACATGCTGGATTTTGCCGACATTGTGGCTATCAATAAATTTGATAAACGCGGTGCTCAGGATGCCATTCGCGATGTGCGCAAGCAATTTCAACGCAATCACAAAGCATTTGATAAAGCAACCGATGCCATGCCGGTTTATGGCACAATTGCATCCCAGTTTAATGATCCTGGAACCAATCTCCTCTATCAAAAATTAATCGAGCTCATAAGTACTAAAACTCAGATATCGCTAAAGTCCAATCTAAATTTAGCTACAGGAGAATCAGAAAAAATATTCATCATTCCACCTGGAAGAACCCGCTACCTCAGTGAAATTTCAGACAACAATCGTCAATATGATGAATGGGTTAACCAACAAGCACAAATCGCACATGAATGGCAAGCGTTAAAAACCAGTGCCAGTCTTATTGAAGATAGCACCTTACAAAATGCCATTAAAAAATCTGAAGAACAAATTCAGTTAAAACTTGACGGTGAGTCAAGAATCATATTAGAAAATTGGGACGAATTAAAAAAGGCATATGCATCAGATGAATTCATTTATAAAGTTCGAAACAAAGCCATACATGTTCCTACCTATACAAAATCGCTTTCTCATACCCGAATTCCACGAGTTGTTTTACCAAAATACAAGGATTGGGGTGATATCTTAAAATGGAATTTACAGGAAAATGTACCGGGCACGTTTCCATATACTGCAGGCGTTTATCCATTTAAACGCCAAGAAGAAGATCCGACACGTATGTTTGCCGGTGAAGGAGGACCGGAACGCACCAATCGCAGATTTCATTATGTAAGTTTGGATATGCCGGCCAATCGCTTAAGTACAGCATTTGACTCCGTTACGCTATATGGAGAAGATCCGGATTATCGTCCGGATATTTATGGAAAAGTTGGAAACAGCGGGGTAAGTGTTTGCAGTTTGGATGACGCAAAAAAATTATACAGCGGTTTTGATTTGTGCAATCCAAAAACTTCAGTCAGCATGACAATCAATGGTCCTGCTGCAACCATTTGTGCATTTTTTATGAATGTAGCCATTGATCAACAATGTGAAAAATACATTCATGAACATAATCTGGTTTCAAAAGTAGAAGCTGCATTAAAAGCTAAATACGATGATCAAAACATCCCAAGGCCAAAATATCAAGGAGAATTGCCACCCGGAAATAATGGATTGGGATTATTGCTTTTGGGTATTACAGGCGATGAAATTCTGGAACCAGCAGTTTATGAAGAATTAAAAACCAAGGCTTTGCAATCTGTACGCGGAACCGTACAGGCCGATATTCTAAAAGAAGATCAAGCACAAAATACCTGCATCTTCAGTACAGAGTTCTCATTAAAATTAATGGGCGATGTTCAAGAGTATTTTATCACACGGGGCGTTCGAAATTTTTATTCGGTTTCCATTAGCGGATATCACATTGCTGAAGCCGGAGCCAATCCAATTTCACAATTAGCATTTACCCTTTCAAATGGATTTACATTTGTGGAATACTATTTATCAAGAGGAATGCACATTGATGATTTTGCACCCAATCTTTCATTCTTCTTTTCAAACGGAGTTGATCCGGAATATGCAGTGATTGGTCGAGTTGCCCGACGCATATGGGCAAAGGCTATGAAGATCAAATACAAAGCAAACGAACGAAGTCAAATGTTAAAATATCACATCCAAACTTCCGGTCGTTCATTGCATGCTCAGGAAATTTCTTTTAATGATATTCGGACGACCTTGCAAGCATTGTATGCAATTTACGACAACTGCAATTCCTTACATACCAATGCCTATGATGAAGCCATAACAACTCCTACAGAAGAATCTGTAAGACGCGCCATGGCCATTCAATTAATTATCAATAATGAATTGGGTTTGGCAAAAAACGAAAATCCATTACAAGGTTCCTTTATTATTGAGGAACTAACAGACTTGGTAGAAGAAGCGGTTCTTTCTGAATTTGATAAAATAAGCGAACGAGGAGGCGTATTGGGTGCTATGGAAACGATGTACCAGCGTAGTAAAATACAAGAAGAAAGTCTTTATTATGAAACGCTCAAACATACGGGCGAATATCCCATCATAGGAGTCAATACCTTTTTATCCAAAGATGGTTCTCCAACCGTTTTACCAAGAGAAGTGATTCGGGCAACTGAAGATGAAAAAAATGATCAGATTCATTCGCTGGAAAACTTGAAAGATGCGCATAAAGAATCCGGTGTAATGAGAATTAAAAACTTACAATTGGCAGCATTACACAATAAAAATATGTTTGCCGAATTGATGGAAGCCGTAAAATCATGCTCTCTGGGACAAATTACCACCGCACTGTATGCCGTTGGAGGTAAATACCGGAGAAATATGTAATTTCAAAATTGAATTTTGAAATTTAAATATCCTAAAGCAATCCTGTAGGGATCACTAAAAAATTAATATTTTAAGGAAAAAATAACTCAATGTCTACGAATACTTTCGTAGGTTTGCAGTGCATTTGTTTTGCTTCTGAATTAGAAGCACTATTTTTTCATATTAAATTATAATATCATGATACGCGTCATGCTTATGGCTTGGCTTTGGCTTTGCCTTGACTCTTATGAATCCACTGCGAAACCTTTGTATACCATTATTGGAAAAATTACCGGAATCGATAAACAGTCTATTCCATATGCATGGGTCGGATTATATGCTGTAAAAGACAGTAGTTTGATAAAGGTAACAGCCTGTGATGAACAAGGAGTCTTTAATCTGGAATTTGAAACCTTAAATCCCGAAGCATATTATATCAAAGTATCTATGACCTTTTATGAAAATTATTATTCCAACGCCTTTTCCTTTATCAATTCAACTGAACCCATTGACTTAGGATCAATACAAATGTATGAACGAAATCAATCCATGAACGAAATTACAGTGACAGCAAGCAAACCCTTTATAGAACGCAAATCAGATCGCTATGTCATGAATGTTGAAAGCAGCATCACGGCTGCAGGAAGCAGTGCGTTTGAATTATTGGAAAAAGCACCGGGTGTGACCCTCAATTATTTGGATGCTCTTTCTATGAAAGGAAAATCCGGTGTTCAGGTATTGATCGATGGAAAACCAATTGTATTGTCTGGTAGCGAACTTGCCAATTATTTAAAAGCACTCCCTTCAAATATGCTGGATCGAATTGAAATCATTAGCAATCCTCCTGCGAAATATGAAGCTGCCGGCAATGCAGGTATTATTGATATTCGCTTAAAAAAGAATCAGGCTTTTGGAACCAATGGATCTGTTAATGCAAATTATGGGCAAGGTGTTTACTCAAAATCTGGAATTGGATTAAATCTCAACCATCGAAACAAACGATTCAATTGGTTTGGAAATTCGAATTACAGTTATCGAAAAGGATTAAATAAACTCATATTGTATCGTGAATTCTTTGAAAACGGACAGCGGACTGGTGCGTATGATCAATATAATTACCTCGTCTTTCCATTTCACTTTGCTTCGCTTCGAATGGGAACAGATTATACATTGCCCAACAACAAAACGACTCTTGGTTTTATCATAAACAGTTCATTAAATCGTTTCAAACCACATGGACAAAACAATTCCATTGTTGAAAATGAACAATCTTTACCAGAATCCAGCTTTTCGACCAGCAACCAAAGTAAAGATGTTTGGCCATCTTATTCATTTAATATCAATGGAAAACATGTTATGGATAGTTCCGGAATGGAATTGAGTTTTGATTTAGATTATGCACAATTTAAAAACACCACCGAACAAAATTTTCT
Source organism: Saprospiraceae bacterium (assembly GCA_016712145.1). Taxonomy (NCBI): domain Bacteria; kingdom Pseudomonadati; phylum Bacteroidota; class Saprospiria; order Saprospirales; family Saprospiraceae; species Saprospiraceae bacterium. The sequence goes on along the minus strand of JADJRO010000001.1, from coordinate 2,942,175 downwards.
AACCAAATATTTTGATTTAAATCAACACGTTTTGAAGCCTGACTATTACCTATATGGTGATTTGAAAGGTAATTTAGATATTAAATCCATAAAAATTGATTTGAGTAAAAAAATTTCCAACAACAGGCAATTCGAAAGTGGACTGAAATCAAGTGTCGTTTCTGCAGACAACAACCTGGCTTTCTTTGACAAAAGCAATGCTCAACCCGTTTATGACAGCAGTAAAAGCAATCACTTTTTATATAAAGAACAAATTCATGCGGCATATTTGAATTATAAACAAGACTGGACCCACTTGAGTTTGCAAGCTGGATTACGCAGCGAATTCACCAAAGCAAATGGAAATCAACTTGTCAATAATTTTACTTTCGAAAAAAATTATGTCAATTTATTTCCTTCGGTTTTCCTAAATTATAAGTTCACACCCAATTATGACATGGGTATCAATTTAAGCCGGAGACTGGATCGGCCGAATTATCAACAATTAAATCCATTTAAATTCTTCCTGGATCCCAGTACCTATCGGGAAGGAAATCCATTCCTCAATCCTCAATACAGTTGGATTTTTGAATGGAATCACACCCTCAATAAAAATTACGCTTTCTCAATTTCCTATACACAAACGCTTGATAACATTACAGAAGTTATCGGACCTGTGGAAGGCTTGGATCGTGTTACAGTCCAAACTCATGAAAATCTGACACAATTTGAAAACCTTTCTGTTAGCGCAAATGGTACGATTGACATTTTAAAGAATTGGAGCAGTGTGATCAATGTGAGCAGCTGGATAGGAAAGTATACTGGAACCTTTGCAAATACCCTTCTTCAAGACGGAAATTTAGTAGTGAATCTCAGTTGCAACAATACGATCAAACTTTCAAAAAACTGGAATTCTGAAATAAATTTTAGTTATCAGTCGCCTGAAGTTTATGGTTTTATGAAAGTATATTCAATGTGGGGATTGTCTGTTGGCATCCAAAAGCAGTTTCTTAATAAAAAACTCAATGCTAAATTATCTGTTAGTGATCTGTTTTGGACTAATTTACCGGAAGCCGATATTAATTACAGAGATTATTATGAGCACTTTGATGTTAAAAGAGAAACGCGTGTGGCTTCCCTTTCTTTATCCTATCGTTTTGGTAGTTTAAAACTCGGAAACGCACCCCGCAAAGCTGGCGGTGTAGAAGAAGAAAAAAGAAGGGCAAGTAATGGACAAGGATAATTTGTGGAAAATAAATTCTTAAAATAAAATTGAATGCTAAATTAATTGTTGGCAAAAAAATCACTTAACTTGTTTTAATACTTTCGCTAAATCAGTTTAGCATATAGCTGATTACAAAATTATTTTATTCGAATTAAATTACGCTTGGAGAGAAATTAAAATTTATTTCCGATTAAACCCATTATTTGACTTTCCGATTTGTTTTTCATTTTAAGTAATTTTTAAAACGCTATTAAAGCGATTTGCATTCTTACAAACACCTGAATTCATGTTGTATTTGGGTTGTTATAAACAAACTGTGGACCAAATTATTCGATGCCTAAAAAATTACCCCAATGATTATTTAAAATGCATTGCTTATCTTTAATTCTGTAAGTGAATCAGGAATGAAACAGAATAATTTAAGCTTAATGTGTTTTTTAACCATTGCGTTCGCATGGTTCTTTTCAATGAATCTATCAATAAGCCATGCACAGACTTATGGTCAAAAGGGAATGGTGGTGTCTTCTAATGTAATCGCCTCAGAAATTGGTATCGAAATATTAAAAAAAGGAGGCAATGCCGTAGACGCCAGCATAGCCACAGCCTTTGCATTGCAAGTTACACATCCAACAGCAGGAAATATTGGGGGTGGTGGTTTTTTGGTTTTCATGAATGCCGTAGGAATGGTTACTACCATTGACTTTCGTGAAAAAGCGCCTCTTACCGCAAGTCCAAACATGTTTTTAGACAACAAAGGCCAATTGATTCATGAAAGCAATCATGAAAGCATGTTGGCCGTTGGTGTGCCTGGAACCGTTGCCGGTTTGTATTTAGCACATCAAAAATATGGGACCCTTGCCTGGAAGGAGTTAGTACAACCTGCAGTGAATTTAGCTCAAAAGGGATTTATCATGCCCTGGGGTCTCTATTTAGATGCCCTTGAACTAATTGCTTCAGAACCATCAAATGATTATATGAAAAACTATTTTAACAATGCGCATGGAAAAATGACCCGACCAGGTGAAACCTGGAAGCAACCAGCTCTTGCAAAAACATTGGCATTGATTCGAGACAAGGGTCAGGATGGTTTTTACAAAGGATATGTTGCAGAAGAAATCGAACAATTCATGAAAAAAAATGGCGGCATAATAACAAAAAAAGATTTAGAAAAATACACTCCAATCGAACGGCCGCCAATCAAAGGAAGCTTTAAAAACTATGAAGTATATTCAATGGGTCCTCCCAGTTCAGGTGGAGTTGCACTTATAGAAATGTTGAACCTCATGGAGCTATCGAATTTCGACTCCATTCCCTTTAACTCAACGGCCTACGTTCACTTGATTGCTGAAGTAATGCGCCGGGCTTTTGCAGATCGTGCAGCTTATTTAGGGGATCCAGATTTTAATCCGGATATGCCCTTGGAAAAATTGTGCTCTAAAGAATTTGCTAAAAAGCGCTTTTCTTCAATCAATTCAAATAAAGCTTCTGTAAGTGATCCATCAAAATTTGGCCACCCCTATGATGGCTCCAATACGACTCATTTTTCAGTCGTTGACAAAGATGGCAATGCAGTTTCATTGACTTACACCTTAGAATACGCTTATGGATTGAGAAGGGGTTCCGAAAAATTAGGTTTTATATTCAACAATGAAATGGGCGATTTTAATGCCCTGCCTGGTGCAACAAACCAAAATGGTCAAATTGGATCCCCCGCAAATCTGATTGCTCCTGAAAAACGAATGCTATCGAGTATGACACCAACGATCGTCACAAAAAACGGTAAAGTGTATTTAATCATTGGTTCGCCGGGAGGAAGAACCATCATCAATACGGTCTTTCAAACTGTTTTAAATGTGCTTGCCTACAAGATGCCAATTGATCAAGCCATTGAAGCAATGAAAATTCATCATCAATGGTTGCCTGATCTCATTCTTTATGAAAAGAATCTGATGTCTCCCGATACAAAAACTGCATTGGAGGCTTTAGGACATAGACTTTTTCCAGTGGATAATTTGGGTTCACTCATGGGCATCTTATATGATGAAAAATTTAAAGTGTATGTTGGCGCCGCCGATTCCTCCAGTCCGGATGGTGGAGCAGTAGGATATTAAAAAAGTTTTGATAAATGTATTAGTTTAAATTTGTTAATTATATTTTAGACATTAGCATACCGCAAGAAATTAATAAATTCTATTCATGCAGTAACACATTCATTTCAAGCAATAAAACAAAAACATGAAGACCACGTATTTTGTATCAGGATTAATTATCGGAGGAATTCTTGTATTCCTGTTTATTAACTTAAAAAATGAACAGAAACCATCAGAAGCTCCGAAACAAGCTAAAACAGAAGATGCCTGGAATTGGCCAGACAGCTTGGATGCGTTGATTGCGGCTAAAGAATTTCATAAACTTATTTTCCAAACACCTGAATTTAGAATCCTGGAAGTAACTGTACCTCCAGGCCAATTAGATCCCATCCATACTCATAAAGGAAAAAGCATTGTTTGGGTTGTAAATAATTCGCCTCTTCTTTACAATACGTTTGGTTTGGATGACAACAATAAACTAAGTCTATTAAAACAAGATACGATTCGAATCAAACAGGAAGAATTAAATATTGGTTCCTGGGAAAAACCTGAACCACCTCATTCAGTGGAAAATATTGGAAAAGAACTTTTTAAATTATATAGATTGGAGTTTTATCCTAAAACAAATTAGAAGTAATTTTAAATTTGTTATATTTTGATTTTAAAAAATAATTTATCACATAAAAAATAGCATCTATGATAAGTTTCAATGAAAAACAAAAATTCACTCAATGGTGGTTTTGGGTATTAATAATTGGAATTACCGCTTTGTTTTTATATGGATTATATCAACAAATTATACTAAAAATACCATTTGGTGACAAACCGGTAAGCGATACTGTTTTATTATTGATTTCAATAATTCCAATATTAATTATTATACTGTTTTTGGTATCCACTCTTGAAACTGAAATCAACGAACTTGGAATATCCTATAAGTTTTTTCCTTTTCATCTAAATAAACAAACGATAACATGGGATTCAATAGACAAAGCCTACATTCGGAAATACAATCCAATCACAGAATATGGTGGCTGGGGGTTTCGATTGGGCTTATTTGGAAAAGGACGTGCATTAAACATGTCCGGAACTATGGGCTTGCAATTAGTTTTGAAAAATGGTACCAAGTTATTAATCGGAACTTTAAAATCAGACGAACTAGAACAAATTTTACAAAAATTGACGAAGAATAATATTATAAACAAGCCAGATTAATAATCAATTTGGATAGAAGAATGCTTTTTTAATTTAATTCAAAATAAGCCCAGCAACTAATCGCGACGCCCATAAAGCTCTCTTAATTATTAATTCTTATTTCTTCCCGCGAGTAAGTGGGATACGCTACGCTCCCATAATTCGTAATTCGTAATTCGTAATTCTTAATTAATTAATCTCCCTTTTTCGCTTTCTCATAATCCGGTTGGATTAAACTATTCTTTATAGCATCATCAAATTTTGTTTTACCAAAAGAAGCTTTGTATGCATTCCAGTTCATGCTGTCAAAATGCAACATCCCATTCCGGTATTGCCAGGATTGAAATTGAGAAAATAAAATCAATAATATAACGAAACTGAGAATTGGTATTTTAATTTTTGAAGACTTGTTTAAAATGAAACCCATTGCTGCTGCAAATGGAATGGCCAAAAAAGCATATAAGTCAATCATACCTCGGTTGCCAAATCCAACATACCACCAACACCACCATGAAAATACAATGTAACTATAGACTATAAAAAATCCAAGTATAGTCCATTTTAAACTATGTTGTGTGCGAACCAAATGATACATTCCATAAATAGCAAAAATAAAAATTGGGGTATAAATCAACCAGCCATTCCGGAAACTAAACATCCCTAATAAAATATGCGGGTCCAGAAAAAAGAAACGCTCGTCTTGGTAAGAGTAATAAAATAAACTCCCTGTAACAGCCTTCCAATACATAAGTTGTGGCAACCAAATCAATGCAATTATCAAACAAATGCCAAGAAAATGTTTGTATTGATTTATAAAAAGTAATGCATTTTTTTGTAAATCTTTAATAGAATGCACACCATATAGTAAAGGAAACAAGGCAAAAGATAAATTGATAGGCCGAATTAAACTCATTATTCCCAAACTGATTCCAATCAGGATTGCATAGTTCCATTTGGGCAATTCAAACCATTTGCAAACCGAATATAAAAAAATGGCAGACAAGGAAAAACTATAGGCATGACTCATGGCTGCTTCCGAACTGGCGTAATAAAATAAATTAGTTCCCAAACTGATAGCAAGAATACTAACAGCCACAGCCCATTCAGAAAACCAACGCAATAATAATTTTCGTAAAAAAACTAAGCCAATGATCAGATAAAATAAACAAGACAGATGGATGTATTTGTGATAATACCAACTAAAACCATTTGGGTTTGAATGTGCAGCTTGAGATTTTAAATGAGCGACAAAGAAAAAAGGAGCATACATTATGGACATGCCCATTGTATATTTATTTACCAAATTCCCATTTGGTGCTGGAACTGGCCAAAACATATGCTGCTCTGCGTACTTGGCATCTGTTTTAACAAAATCCATATAAAAATCATGATAAATAAAGCTTGCAGGCAAATAATCGTAATAACCAATAACATCCCAATCGATTGTGCCAAAATTTTTCCATTTTTTAATATTGAAATTGGCAAAACTTAAAATTGCGATGCTCAATATCAGGCTAAGCAGTGAAATAGATTTCAAATTCGTCATTGGAATCAAAAATAGTGTAAAAGCTGAATTCCAACGAACAATCTCTTTTAAGGTCTTTTTATGAAAGCAACTAAGCCTACACCAAAACTATTGGCCACCACATCAAAAACATCAAAATGTCTTCCTAATTGCATAATTTCCTGAAAGTATTCTAGTGCAATGCCCATTAAAATTAGAGCGATGTAAATAAATGAAATCCTGGATGGGTCGGCTTGTTCTAGTTTATATTTTTTAAAACACCAGGCAGTAGCTCCATAAAATAAAATATGCCCAATTTTGTCTACTTGAATGTGATCCCACCAATTGAGCGTTGGCAGATCATTTCCAGGCAATAAGGATAAAATTATAATGGCTCCTACAAGCGACCAGGCCAAAATAAAATAATACTTTGGCTTCCTGGAAAACATGGACTGATTAAATTACTTACCGATTAGGCTGCGGTAGGATGCCGCATCCAGCAATTGATCCAATTCTTCTGTATTGCTGAGTTCAATTTTAATAATCCAGCCTTTACCATATGGATCAGAATTAATCAAAGTCGGATCATTTCCATCTTTTTCATCAAGTTCCGGGTTAAATTCAATGACTTTACCGGATACTGGCATAAATAGGTCAGAGGTTGTTTTTACTGCTTCCACAGTTCCGAATATATCGTCCTTTGAAACTTCATCGCCGACAGATTCTACTTCAACATAAACAATATCACCCAATTCGGATTGAGCAAATTCAGTAATTCCAATGGTAGCTTGATTGCCTTCGAGCAATAGCCACTCGTGTTCTTTGGTATATTTCAGATTGTCTGGAAAATTCATAAAACGAAGATCGGATTAATTATTTGAATTTGATAAAAAGCCTTTAATTTCTTCAGTGGTCATTGATTTTGGTCGCTCTAAGGGTAGATTTAATGCGCGATCCCAACACAATTGGGCCAATACACCTAAAGCTCTTGAAACTCCAAACATGACTGTATAAAAATTATGTTCTTTCACTCCATAATGCTCCAGCAAGGCTCCAGAATGTGCGTCTACATTGGGCCAGGGGTTTTTTACTTTACCTAAACTTTCCAAAATCGGTGGAACTTCTTCAAATACGTGCCAAACGATTTGGACCATTGGATCATCTGCACAATGCCTTTCTGCAAAATCCTTCTGAGCCAAAAACCGAGGATCCGGTTTTCGCAATACCGCATGTCCATACCCAGGTACAACAACGCCATGAGAAAGCGTTGTTTTCACATATTCTGCGATTTGTTCTTTAGTTGGTGTGGGTGTACCAAGATCCCGGATCATATCATAAATCCAGTCCATCACTTCCTGGTTTGCCAATCCATGTAAGGGTCCGGCAAGTGCATTCATCCCTGCAGCTAATGACAAATAGGCATCACTGAGTGTAGAACCAACCAGATGCACCGTATGGGCGGAGGCATTTCCCCCTTCATGGTCTGCATGGATGGTCATATACAAACGCATCAAATCTTTAAATGCTGGTTCATCTTTACCTAACATATGGGCAAAATTGGCACTCCAATCTAACCCAGGATCTGCTTCAATGTGTTGATTGTTGTAAAAAGACTTGCGATAAATAAAGGCTGCTACCAGGGGCAATTTAGCGATGAGATTCATACAATCTTCATACATAATTTCCCAATAACTGGCCTTGGTCATCCCATTTTCATACTCTTGGGCAAATACACTTTCGGATTGCATAGCCATAATTGCAATGCTAAACTGGGTCATTGGATGTGTTTTTTGGACATCCAGATGGTCTAAAAGATCTTTTACCGTTTCACTAAGTATGGCCCGTCGCTGCCATTCCTGGCTTAGCCACTTGACATCATCTTCAGTGGGCAAAATTCCAGTCAACATTAACCAGAAAAGGCCCTCCGGAAGGGGTTCCGTTGCTCCATTTATTTTAGGAAGCAGTTCGCGAAGTTCAGGTATTGAATAACCCCGAAACCGAATGCCTTCAGTAGAATCCAAAGAAGAGGTCTCCCAAATCATACTTTGGATACCACGCATACCCCCGTAAACCTGCTCTATTTGTACATTGTCGATAATTCTTGTACCGTGTGACTTTACAAGGGTTTTAATTTCTTCTACTGAAGAAATTAATTGGGATTTAAATAATGTTTTAAGGCGATCCATCCTACTTACTGTAACTATTCCTGTCGAAAAACAAAGCGCAAAAGTATAATGTTTTTGAATTACGAAAAGAAAAAGATTTTTTTTGTGAAATAGCCCAATTTTAACCGGTTGGATGGAATCTTCCTGATTTTCTAAAATTAATACAAGCTGCTTAGCTTTGCAGGATGTTGATGATCGATAACATCCTGATCAGTGACGAAGTCCTGGAAAATCAATTTATCTGTGCCTTGGATAAATGCAAGGGCGCTTGCTGTTATGAAGGGGATTTTGGAGCTCCACTAACACTGGCAGAAAAAACGATTCTGGAAAACTGCTACGAGGACTTTAAGCCTTTTTTGAACACCGATTCTCAAAATCAGATTGAAAAAGTAGGACTTTATAGCTATTATCGAGAAAATAAATCCTGGGGTACCAGCCTCATGGAGGATGGCGCTTGCGTTTTTATGAATAAGGATGAACATGGAATTGCTGTTTGTGGTATAGAACAAGCACATAAAGCAGGCGCTTGTGAATTTCAAAAACCCATTTCCTGTCATTTATATCCCATTCGGATCAAAGAAAATAAATCCCAGGGGTTTATTGCGATCAACTACGATGAATGGGATATCTGTAAAGCAGGATGTAAACTCGGCCAGGAACATAAAATGCCTCTTTTCCGGTTTGTAAAAGCTGCACTTATCCGCCGATTTGGAGAGGCTTTTTACAATCAACTCGATGCGGCTTACGAAGCTTTGAAAAAATAATAAATCTTGCCATACTTCGATTTTAATAGGCTGCAATGATTGCCGGAGCTTAATATGTATTAGCTTTTTGTACCTAAAATACTTATTTGACGAGGGCAAACGATTTGCTTTGATTTAAAATTAAAAACCTCGCATTGTTTATTAGGTTTATCATTTAGGATTGGTTCCCGTTTGCCTAAAAGTTGCAGGCTTCCTTAATATGATCACACACCCTATTAATTTCATTTAGCTCAATGACCAGGGGAGGTGCGATTCTCAAAGCAGTCGGACAAAACAAAAAACTTTCTGCAAGTATTTTGAGATCAAATAATTTTTGAATCGCCTTCATAAGTTTGCTGGTTGATCCGAGTTCAAATGCAAGCAACAAGCCAATACCACGCAGTTCATTCGACGCTTGAGCATTTAATGCTTGCCTGAAAAGTTGCTCTTTTTCATTGACAGAATCCAGAATATTATGTTGCAATAAATAGTTTAATCCGGCCAATCCAGCTGCACAACAAACCGGATGTCCTCCAAAAGTAGTGATGTATCCCAGAGGTATTTTTTTGGAAAAATGTTGGATCAACTTTTGATTACAAATCAAAGCGGAAAGTGGCATTCCTGCACCCAATGCCTTTCCACATAACAACATATCCGGAATAAATTCATATGCCTGAAATGCAAAAAGAGTTCCTGTTCGACCCATTCCGGTTTGAATTTCATCTACCGCCAGTAAACAATGTTGATCATCACAGGTTTTTCGGAGTTTTTTCCAATAGTCCGGAGTTGCCATCTTGACACCGGCTTCTGATTGAATTACTTCTGTAATAACTAGTGCAGTTTGACTGGTAATTTGCTCAAGATCTGCTTCTTCATTGAATCGTATAAATCGAATAGCAGGAATTAGAGGCAGAAATCCCATTTTGTGATTTGCATCACTACGCAACGACTCTGCACCGAGTGTACTTCCATGATATGCCTGGCTGCAAACTATAATCTCAGTTCGTCCGGTTGCCAATCGTCCCAACTTAATTGCTGCATCAACGCACTCACTTCCTGAATTTAAAAAATAACATGCGTTTAAAGGCCCTGGCAACAAAGAAATTAATAGCTCAGCAAATTGAATTTGTGGACTTTGAATATGTTCTCCATAAACATTGGTATGCAAATACGCATGTGATTGCTTATGAATGGCGTCAATAACTGGAGTAACTCCATGTCCAATATTATTGACCCCAAAACCAGAAAGTAAATCCAGAAACTTATCTCCTGATTTGGTCTCTAAATAACACCCGTTTGCTGAAGACACCTCAAACTGTTGTGAAATATCACTGGTTTGAGCAATGCGTTCTAAAAATTGGTGGCGTATATACATACTGTCAGTTGACCCTGTAAATGTATGCAACCTTGACTATTCGGAAATTTAAAAATAGAAGACTTAAGCACAAGTAATCAACACGAAGTTGCTGCTTAAACCCCAGTTTAATGTTGAACTTATCGAAGCGAGGTTTAAACTCCTCAAAATTTTAAATTAAATTTTTCCTAATTTCTCCAACAATTCCCCTGCAACTAAATTTATTAAGATATTTGTGTTCTAATTCAAAGAATTTATGTTAAAAACACTTAAGATCACCTTCCTTTTTGCCTTGATTGGATTAAGTCAGGGATTTTGTCAAACAGAAGGAACCGGTTTAAAGGGAATCAACTTTTTTCACGGGACCTTTGCAGAAGCCTTGGAAAAAGCTGGAAAAGAGGATAAGTTAATCTTTATGGATGCTTTTACAACCTGGTGTGGCCCCTGCCGCAGAATGGCTTCAACTGTCTTTGTAGATGAAGCGGTGGGTAATTATTACAATGCCAATTTTATCAATGTCAAAATGGACATGGAAAAAGGCGAAGGTCCGGAATTAAGCAAGCGCTATTCGGTTCGTTCCTATCCTACCTTGCTTTATATAAATTCTGAAGGAAAAATCGTACACAACAGCAGCGGTGCACGTCCAGCGGAGTCATTTATCGAATTAGGACAAGACGCCATTAAAAAATTTGATAAATCTGGAAATTGGGCCAAATTGTATGATGAAGGGAAACGAGATCCTGCTACCGTTCTGGCTTATATAAAATCACTGAATCAGGTTGGAAAGCCTTCTTTGCGAATTGCCAATGAATATTTATCCAGTCAAAAAGATTTAACGACTCCGGAAAACCTCGAAATCATTTTAGAATCAGCCACTGAAGCAGATTCCAGGATTTTTGATTATCTTGTAAAATACAAAGAGCCTATTTCAAAATTAAAATCGAAAACTGTTTACGAAAATAAAATTTGGATGGCTTGTACCAAGACCATTAAAAAAGCCATGGAATATCGAAATGAAAGCTTACTGAATGAAGCACAGGAAAAAGCTAAAAACATACCAGATCGATACGACGAATTTAAAAGCACCACCGACATGGATTACTATGGTGCTACCGGTGATGCAGACAAATTTTTAGTTGCTGCAAAACTTTACAGCAATAAGGTTGCTAAAAACGATGCAGCAAAAAATAAAATACTTTCACAACTGTGTTTGAAAAATTTTAAAGACAATAAAAAGATCATGGATTTTGCTGAGAAATCTGCAAAAAAAGCTCTTGATCTGCTTGAACAACAAGACCACTATATTAATTACGGTCGCATCTTGTTTTACAATAACAAAAAAGAAGAGGCGATATCTGTTGTAAAGAAGGGTCTTGAAGTTGCCAAACAAAAAGCTGAACCTACTCAAATGCTGGAAGCCATGCTCCGTGATTGGGGTGTGACAATTTAAGTTGATTCGTGTAAAACGCTATCTAGTTTTACTATATTGACAATACTAGGTTCTTCTAAATATAATTAAATCCGTTTTTGGTGGTTCAATACCACATTCCCGAAGGCTGCGTGCTATTTGACCCCGATGATAGGCGTAATGATGACTTACATGTGAAAGGATATCGATAATTTTACTTGAAAAGGATTCGCCCAGTTGATTTTTATAATCAAGTTCATCTTGCAAATCAAATTGATTCAAAATTTGAGCAGTCTCTTCTTTGTTTTGAATCATCAACTGTTCTAATTGGATTTTACTCAAAGGCTCCCAGAATTCATGGTCATATGCTAAATCTAACATGCGGTGATTCCACACATGATGAGCCATGATGGAATGTCGAAACATTTTGAAAGCATATTCATCAATAGGCTTGTTTTCTGAATACAACACATCCAGAAAAAGCTCATTGGCCCGAACGTGGTAATCAAAGAGTGAGCGAAAATAGTCTTTCATAATTAATAAACTGCTGTTAATAATTTAAATTGAACTTGATACTGTATGGGTTAAATTATAACAATAAAACCAACAATTTACAATACTAATCAAACACTCCGGTTTCAATAAGCTGCATATATTCTTTCATTTACTTATTTTAGAGAACCGAAATTCAAATATAAAGCTAAATAATATCTGAAAAGAAATTACAATTTAAAAATAATCGAATGTTATAAAACAAACGATTAAGGAGATCTCTAAAAATGCCTTAGACGAGGCTTTCAATTTTTTAAACTCCGAGTTTACTTCTGTAAATGAGAAGTTTAAAAAATTGTTTAACGAAGTATAAGGGATTTTTAGAGATCTCCTTAAATCTCAAATTTAATTCCCTGAGCTAAAGGAACCTGAGTAGAATAATTGATGGTGTTGGTTTGGCGTCTCATATACGCTTTCCAGGCATCAGAACCGCTTTCGCGGCCACCGCCTGTTTCTTTTTCTCCTCCAAAAGCACCGCCGATTTCAGCACCACTGGTTCCTATGTTTACGTTTGCTATGCCACAATCCGAACCTGAACAGGATAAAAAGAATTCTGCTTCCTGTAAATCTTTGGTCATTATGGAAGATGATAATCCCTGAGGTACTTCATTTTGAATTGCAATTGCCTCTTCGAGTGTTTTGAATTTGATCAAATATAAAATGGGTGCAAAGGTCTCGTGATGTACAATAATAGCTTCGTGGTTAATTTCTGCTACACAGGGTTTGACATAACAACCACTTGAATACGATTCACCTTCCAACACACCACCTGCTACCAAAAAGCTACCACCTTGCTTGCTAATTTGATCTAAAGCCGCTAAATAATTAACTACCGCATCCCGATCAATCAAAGGGCCTACATGATTGTTTGGATCTAATGGATCGCCAATACGAAGTTGTTGATACGCATTTGAAAGTTTTTGTTTTAAAACGTCATAAATGCTTTCATGAATTAGCAATCTTCGGGTTGTTGTACATCGCTGTCCGGATGTGCCCACCGCTCCAAATAACACAGATGTTAATACTACATTCATATCTGCACTTGGACAAACAATGATTGCATTGTTGCCTCCCAATTCTAAAATAGATTTTCCAAAACGTTTGGCAACTTCAGCACCTACCGCTCTTCCCATTCGTGTAGAACCTGTAGCGGATATCAAAGGAATGCGTGGATCTGCACTCAACCATTGTCCGACGGTATAATCACCGTTGACAATGTTTGAAATCCCATTTGGCAACTGGTGTTTGTCAAATACTTTTTGTGCAATCTGTTGACAAGCGATACTACAGAGGGGTGTTTTCTCAGAAGCTTTCCAAATCACTACATTGCCGCATACCCAGGCTAATGCAGCATTCCAGGACCAAACAGCAACCGGAAAATTAAATGCTGAAATGACTCCAACAACACCCAAAGGATGCCATTGCTCATACATTCGGTGCAGCGGCCTTTCTGAATGCATTGTTAAACCATAAAGTTGACGAGACAAGCCTGCAGCAAAAATGCAGATATCTATCATTTCCTGAACTTCACCGAGTCCTTCTTGTAGACTTTTTCCCATTTCATAAGAAACCAACTTGCCCAATGCCGTTTTATGCTTAGCCAATTCATCACCGATTTCTTTAACAAGTTCTCCCCGTTTTGGGGCAGGAACGGATCGCCATATTAAAAATGCTTCTTGAGCTTGCTGCATGATGGCTTCATAATCAGAAGCACTGCTTATTCCAACAGTTCCGATTTGTTTGCCGTTGACCGGTGAATTGGAAATTAGATATGATTCTGGAGTATATGAAATACTTCCACACCAACTTCCCGGATTTGCTTCGCGGAGTTGGAGTTCTTGAAGAAATGATAAATCCATGCTTACTGAATTAGAACCTTGTAAATTTCAGGTTTCTTGTTTTGTTGTTCAATGCTTAGGTAATACAAACCAGGAACACAGGCATTTGTTTTGATTTCCAATAAGTCTTTGTTTAACACATACTGGATAACTTGTTTTTTTCCTGCTAATGAAACCAATTCGATTTTCGCATCACTGCTTAAGGTTTCTTTGTTATTCCATTGAACATGAATCTGATCATGTGCCGGTATTGGAAAAACCTGTGAATGCCATTCGCTGGCATCATTTAAGTTACGGGTTGTGAGATCTGTGAATACTTCGATTTCATCAACATAATATCCATCCAGGTTTTGATCATTTATACCGGTGGAAATATAAAATTGGAGATAAATTTCTTTTCCAATATAATCTTTCAAATCGATCCATTCAGAAACCCAGTTGCTTTGTTTGCCACAATAAACCGGTTCACCCAGATCTTGAAACTGACTGCCTGATTTAGTATACCGACCACACAAAGGGATAAAATGATTGGCATCTTCTGAAACGCGCACTTGTGCATAATCCACATCATCTGCCATTTCCCAGTGTGCATTAAATCTCAAATAAGCCACTTTGGCCGTTGTTAAATCGATTGCATTGGTATTTTGAATCAATTTTTGAGAATTGGGATCCATAGGTTTTAATGGTGAATCCGTTAATGAGTTTGGTGGTGTGAAATAACTTTCTTCTGTAAGATTCCACCGTGTATTCAAATTCCCAAACCAATTCTGATCTGTATTAAACCGCTCATGAAAATAGCTTCCAGCAACATACGATTTTTTAACCACGGATGACTCTGTATAAAATCCTGTAGTCAAAACAGCAGTAAATTGAATGCTGTCTCCCTTTATTGGATTTCCATTTACCAGATAAGGAATCGAAATTTGGCGTATTTCACCAGGTTTTAAGTTTATGGAAATATCATTGTCCAAAAATTGCACTCCTGCAAAATCTGCATCGAGATGAATCTCAATGGGTGCATTTAAAATACCGGTGCGTTGGATATTGTAATTAAGATAATTGGTGTCTCGATTGATGGCTATTGCAGATTGCTCTTGAATTTTTGCACACTCCCCAGCATTCCAGGCAGCTGCAAAATTCATATATTGGGTAGATTGATTGAGTGGTAAAATGTCTTTACGCTCAGGCCAGAAACTACCACCCACTTCTGGAGTAAATGCAAAGGTCTTGTGTTTGAATACTTGTTCACCATACATCCAATCATCGGCAACTCCATTCACTTCATAATCCAGTGTTTGTTTTGAAGTACCGATCCTGAAATTGTTATAACGGGTCATATCCTGCGCCATTGCTAAATAATGGGTAGAATCTGCTGTAGGCTTATCAAGATAACCCCATGGAATAATCAACAAATCACCAAAACTATGGTAATTCATAGCTATTGAGAACGGTCTGTTTTCACAAAAATCACGCATGGCTCCTGTTTCTGCTTCAGAAAAAGGTCTCACGCCACGATAAACATCTGAACTACCCAATGGACTGGATCCGTCATCATTAAATCCCCATCCGGTTTCATAATTACGGTTTAAATCGGTGCCTATACCATCTGCATTTGGATTCCGGTTTTTTCTCCAATAGCCTCCTCCATTTGGATTGGTCAGGCTATTGTAGCTGTAGCCATCTGGATTTACACAGGGTATAAAAAAGAGCTCCCGGTTATTGATTAGTTGGGTTATTTCTGCCTTCTTGCCATAATTTTCAAGTAAAGTCCACATAAAATACATCATTTGTGTCATGCTTATGGGTTCTCTGGCATGATGCAAGGCTGTATATAATACTTCTGGCTCATTTTCATCCTGATTCGGATTGTCAGATATTTTGACATAATAAATCGGATTACCATTTTTTGTTCGATACGAACCAATCGCTTTTTTAACTGTAATCAGGTTTGGAAACAAATCATTCATGATTTCCAAACTCTCATAGATTTCTTCCAGGGTCAAATAACCATTCATCGAACCGTATTGGTAATTGCTCGGTAAAGGATACTCGGGTTGACTTAATGTTATCGGGTTGCAATCTGTAGGGCCCGAACGGCTTTCCAGATCCTTTTTTGGGCTTATTTCAATTTTAAAGCCTGCTTTTTGGATGATAGCTAATTCCTCCAAGGTAAAATCACCATCAAAGGATTGACCTGGGTGCAGATGCCCGTGATCAAAAGCGATACCGGTTTTTATTAAATCTTTGATACTTTTATCCTGCAATAAAATACGAGCAGACTGCCAGTGTGTCTGGCTTTGTATTGAAATAATAAAAAAACTGAATATGAATACAGGGACTAACCAAAAACGCATACTTTCTTACTTTGCGACCCGCAAATCTAAAAAAATTAATGGAAAATTGATTGAAATTGCAATCATATTATAAAAATAGTTTATATGAAGCTGGCTGCGATGAAGCCGGACGAGGTCCATTAGCCGGTCCGGTGTATGCAGCGGCCGTAATGCTGCACCCGGATCGGCCCATTATTGGTTTAAATGACAGTAAAAAATTAAATGAAAATCAACGCGCTAGCCTCCGTCTTGAAATCGAACAATATGCAATGGCCTGGGCTGTAGAAAGCATCGATGTGGAAACAATAGACCGAATTAATATTCTTCAGGCAAGTTTAGCTGCCATGAGAAATTGTATCAGCCGATTGAAAACCAAGCCTTCCCTCATTTTGGTAGATGGCAATAAAAAAATCCCCTACCTTTCAATTGAACAATATTGCATTGTAAAAGGAGACGGTTTGTATGAAAGCATTGCTGCAGCGTCCATTTTAGCAAAATGCTATCGGGATGAATATATGTTGAAAATCCATGAAGTGTTTCCACAATATGGCTGGAATGAAAACAAAGGATATCCTACAGAAAAGCACCGGCAAGCAACTTTAAAATATGGAATATCGATTTACCATCGGAAAAGTTTCAAATTCAAATCACCTCAAGCTACCTTGTTCGAAGAATGATTTTTAACGGACCCCTCTTATTTGCATCTCCAGTAAAGGATCTGACTATAGCCCGCTATTTGGCAGCTGTAGAAGTAGATTTTATTGGGATCGACTTAGATGAAGCGGATCCAAAAAAACTAAATACACTTATCAAACAATTAAATGAATGGATAGAAGGACCCAAACTAATTGGCGTCAGTGCATTTCCATTACAACTACAACATTTGGATTTTGGATTGCATGGATTTTATGCTGATTCTGATTTATCCGGTTTTAATATGGAATGTCGAATGCATAGTCTGGAGTATTACAAAAATCAAAAGCCTGAACACTTTGATTTTATTCTTATTAATCAAATAGAACAAGCTATCCAAAATATTCCGTACTTGCTAAAAAGCTCTATCAAAAAAATTCCTGAATCCAATCCTTCTGTGGATGGCTATTACTTCGCTCCTGGAATTGAAGAAAAAACCGGTTTGTTTGATTTTGAAGAAATGGATACGTGGATTGAGCATGTAAAAGCTTTACATTGAAATTTGTGGGAATATTTAAAATTCAAACAATTTTAATCCATTAAATTTTAAAGCATTACTTTTTTTGAAAATACTTTAATAACTGGATCCGTTTATCAAATTCAATTAAACTATTTATTTTGTGCATTTGAACTTGTTTGACTTTAGGAATCTGTCAGTAATTAGTTTGAGTTAATAGTTCCCATATATACTTCTGCCTCCTCCAAAATACTGATGCTTTAAATGTTCATATACTAAATTCGTTTTTAAGTCTATGTCGTTTGTTTGATAAGTCGGATAGGGCAAAGTCTCAAATAGTGTTTTGCTTACCGTATTGAAGACTGCTGCTGCTGTTACAGATTTGTCTGCCCATTGCTCAACTTTCAATTTTTCTTTTTTAAGTTCATTAAGTAGCTCAATTGAAATTTTTTTGACTTCTTTTTTTTCTTTTTCTGCTAACTTTTTACCGTGTCTGAGAATGTCGAAAATTGCTTTTTGCTCGTCAGTCAGTCCTTCTCGTTTGGTTTCGGCTTCTTCTTCTGAGTAGGAGTTTACAAGCTCAATAAGTTTTCTAAAAGTTTCTTTAATTGTGGTTTCGTCTTTTCCTCTGTTGTATTCTACAATGATTTCCTGATAGCGTTTGTAATAGTCAACTGTCAATGGATTGCGTTCAACCATTTGTTTCAGTTGCGTTTCAATTTTGTCTTTTAGAGATTGAACTGTAGCATTTTTGTTTTTAGTTTTCAAAAAGTATTGCTCCAACAAGTCAAAGTCTAAGACGCTTAGGTCAATTATTTTCCCTTCATTGTGGCTTAGTTCAGAAACCATATTTTCAATGGATTCATCCACCACATTTTGAATTTTTCGCATGATGTCTGCTACATCCGCACTTTCAATATTGTCTTCAATGGCGGTGTAGATTACATCAATGGCGTTCTTTCTAGGAGCAAATTGATTTAATACTTTGTCGGGTTGCAGGGCTTTAAATTTCTTAAAAACCTCTCTTGCCAAAATTTGAAATTTCCGTTTGGTTTCGTCATTGGTGTATACTGCATTAATGGCTTTCTCCATTGCAGCCAATTTGTGTAAACCGTCTGCTTTGATGAGTTCCTGCAAATTAAAATGTACTTCATCTTGCAAAAATGTTTCTGTGGCTTCTAACGCTTCTTCCAATTGCTTGATGAGTTCTTCTTTCGGCTTAACTGGTGGCTCTGGTTTTTCACCTCCACCGTCTTCGCCATCTTCTCCACCTGAACCATAAATTGCCAAAGCGTCTAACAGCGCTGTGTAAGTTTCAATATAGTCCACTATCAACCCGTTGTTTTTGCCTTCGCTGATACGGTTGGCTCTTGCAATGGCTTGCATAAGCGTATGAGATTTTAAAGGCTTGTCTAAATATAAAGTGGAAAGGGTAGGAACATCAAAACCAGTAATCCACATTGCACAAACTATAACGAAACGGAAAGGGTCATCTTCATCCTTGAATCTTGTTTCAAGGTCCTGTGTATTCATTTTATCCCGGTGAGGTTCAATATCCAAATCCCATTTCTGAAATTTCTGAATTTCGTTTTGCTCTGAACTCACTACTACACAAATTTCCGTTTCATTTATCCATTGCAGTTCTCGGCTTTTCTCCAACAATTCCTGGTCACCATATTTTCCTTTGGCAACTTCCTTTTCCAATTGCTCAACGGTCAGTTTCCAATGATGTGTGATTAAATCATACATTCTTACGGCCGTAAGTTTATCCAAAGCGATAAACATTCCTTTGCCTTTGTAACCCCTATTGCAGAAATGCCAAACAGCATCTTTGGCTATGGCATCAAGTCTTTTCTTGGCGGTAAGTATCGGATATTCTCTTGCAAACAATTGTTCAACCCTGCTACGTTGGTCGCTGTCTAAATCTTCACTTTCGGCATCAATTACGGCTCTGATTTGTTCATTGATAACTGGATTTTTCAATCCTAAATATTCGCCTCTGTTTTCGTAATACAACGGAACAGTTGCTCCATCATCTACACTTCGTTTAAAATCGTATCGGGAGATATAATCACCAAAAATCCGCTTGGTAATTTCATCATCTTTGAAAAGTGGTGTTCCTGTAAAGCCTATGAATGAAGCATTGGGTAAAGCATTTCGTAAATTCAAAGCTAAATTTCCGCCTTGTGTTCGATGGGCTTCGTCTGAAATGACTATGATATTATCCCGCTTGGTTATTTCTTCTTCAAAATTGAATTTGTGAATGAGGGTAAACAAATAGCGATGTTCTGAACTTAGCAATTCTCTTAAATGCTTTCCGCTGTTGGCTTTGAGTGAATCTTTTGAACCTGCTTTAACTTGTGGTACTGCACCAATACCACTGAATGTGCCGTAAATCTGTGTGTCTAACTCGTTGCGGTCAGTTACGATGAGAAACGTGTAACTGCCTGTAAACTTATGGTGGATTTTTTGGCAGAAGAAAACCATTGAGTAGGATTTCCCGCTTCCTTGCGTATGCCAAAATACACCAAGTTTTTGTTTTTCCTCTAAACTGATTTTTCCCAGTTTATAGAGTTGTTCTTTATGCTGAATGTTTTCAATGGCCTTGTTTACACCAATGAACTGATGGTTTCGGGCAATGAGTTTTACCACTTTGCCCAATGAATTATCAAACAGAATGAAGTTCTCGAATAAATCTAAAAAGCGTTTCTTTTCGCAGACGCCAACAATGATTCTATCTAAGGCAACAATGCCTTCATCTTCTTCGGTAATGCGTTTCCATTCATGAAAATGCTGATACTTGCCTGTCACACTTCCAATGCGGCTTTCAATGCCGTTACTCAGCATTACAAATGCGTTGTAATAAAACAGTTTTGGAATTACGTCTTTGTAATCGGTGAAATTATCGTTGTAGGCGTTTTCTAATTTGAGATGTGCTGCTTTTAGTTCAATAAATAACAACGGAATGCCATTTACAAAACCGATGATGTCGGGTCTGCGTTCTCGGTTGCTTTTACCCTGTAACCATAACTGACGAACTGCCAAAAAGCTGTTGTTGTCGGCATTTTCAAAATCAAAAACCTTAAGTGTTTTATTTTTGACCTGCTCGCCTTTTTCATTGATGAAATCAACGGGAATGCCATTACGAAGCAATTGGTGTTTTTCGTAATTGATTTCCGCTAATGACTTGGTAATGCTTTCTTCAATGAGTTTTTCGTATGCCTGATTGTATGCTTGGTCGGGTAAGTTGGGATTGAACTGTTTAAGTTTCTCAAAGAAGATCATTTTGAGCACTACTTCTTTTTTGTTCAGTCTGCCCAAAGTGCTGCCTTCGCCAAAATTTTCTTTATTGTAAGCCAATAGTGTATCCCATCCCAAAGATTTGAAAAATAAATCAATCGCTGTTTGTTCTATTAAATTATCTTCTGAGTATTCCCAGGTCATTGGTCTGCAATTAAGTTAATAATGAGCTGAATCATCAATTCTTTTTCTTCTGGCTTACTTTGTGCAACGAGCAGTGAAATTGCTGTTAATCCGTTATCATTTATTTTTAGCTCACCAGATTTTTTGAAACGGTGTTTATTTTTCTCCAGGAACCAAACAAACAAGAATGCTCCTATACGTTTATTTCCATCGTTGAAAGAATGATTTTTAATAACAAAATACAACAAATGTGCGGCCTGCGCTTCAATGCTTGGATAGAGGTATTGCCCATCAAAAGTTTGCACAATACTTTGAAGCGAGCTAAGAAAACTTTCGTCTTTTTCATTACCAAATAGTTCAGTGGCTTCCTTTTTTTCCACCAGTTGTTTTTTGAGTTCTACAATGGCAGTTTTGGCTTCGTCATACTGAATTTCATAGCTAATATTTTCGTTCAGCTTACCGATTTTGATACTGTGGCTGTCGTATTGGTTGAGTAATACAAAGCTTTTCGTGTAGTTGCTTAGAATTTCCAACAAACCTTTGGCCTCGGTCAGTTGAAGATTTTCGGATTTACCGCCTTGGTCAATCAATTGCACTATTTTACCCAACTCCTCTAATCGTTTTTGATTAATCGCATAACCCTGTACCAGATAATTCTTTAGTTGTTGGGTAGCCCATTGGCGAAATTGAGTACCTTGAATGGACTTAACCCTGTAGCCAACTGAAATAATTACATCCAGATTATAGAATTTTGTCTTATACTTTTTACCATCTGCTGCAGTTGTCAAGGAATCCTTGACAACTGAAATCTTACGTAACTCCTTCTCTTTAAAGCAATTATTGATGTGTAAACTTATGTTTTGCTTTGTTTGCCTGAACAAAACAGCCATTTGAGCTTGCGTAAGCCAAACGGTATCATTTCCAAACCGAACTTCTACTTCAGTTTTCTTATCAGGTGTTTTGTAGATCACTATTTCATTCATTTAGCAACATGTTAGTTTTACTTACAAGTTCATTTTTTCATCTCTCATACTTCTATTTGTCCACTCATCAATTTAGGTAATAAAATATCCCTTGCCTCTCGGAGTTTGTTGTTTTGTTCTTTTAAATTCCAAATCAATTCAAAATGTGATTTTATAGAATTACCAAATTCGGTAACAGTTTCAATTTTTGGATAATATAATTTTATACTTTCAAGTTGACCTCCGCTAATATTTGGTTGTGCTGCTCCTGAAGCTAAACTTTCAACTGCATTTTTGGCTGTTGGCTCATTAAAGAAACAGAATAAAAACAATTCTGCATTTTCAACCTTCGGCTTGAAAATTCCAACACGTTGGTTCAAGTAAAAAGAAGTTTCGGTTTTTGGCATCATTCCAATTTTTCCAACTGTTGCTCCTGTCATTGCGATTAATAAATCACCTGCATTCAATTTGAACTTGTTTGCCACCTCTGCAATACTCTCTGGAATAAAACTGCAATCGGTTAATTCAATATCGTTGTTACCTATGTTCTTAATCTTAATAACTGGAAAACCTTCTTCTGACCAATCTCGGCTTTTGAAAGCATAACCTGACTTAACATCTGCTAAATCGCCAACTTTTCCCTCTATTAACTTTTCACTTTTCACTATCAACTTATAGCTTGCAAACGCCCTCTCCTCCAACAACTTTATCCGCTTCAAATTATTCTCTATCAAATCATCATAAGCCGATAAAATGGATGCGATTTTGCGTTGAGTGGGGAGAGGGGGAAGATTGATTTTTAAATCTTCAATAATTCCTTTTGTTAAAGCATTTCTTGTTGCTCCTGCTCCTTCTGCATATGAAAGCATTGTGTTCTGCATAAATGGAGAAATGAGCTGATACATTAGGAATTTAGAATGTAATTTTTCCTTATCAGCTCTAACAATTGCAACGTGTTGGTTAACTCTCCCTGGAAGAAAATCAACAGGAGCATAACAACATCGAGCAACAGAATCACCTGTAATATTTAGCAGAACATCTCCTTCTAATACTTCAACTGATTTCATTTTTTCAGCAATAACTTCATTAATGAAAGCTAAGCCCTTATCGAAAAAACTACCGTTATAAATATTTTGACTTCTGAATAATGCAACACCACTATCTTGATAAACACTTGCCCCACCTTTAGGTGTTACGCCACTACCAATTTTAGTAGTATAATCTCTTAAGGAAACTTTCTCCCACTTCATATCGCCAACTCTTTAAAGTTTTCAGAAATGGTTTTTGCCAAGGCAATGGCTTCTTCATTCAATCCTTCCAACTCAATATGTATTTCGTTCAGGCGTTCTTCGTAGTCAAAGTCCTCATCGGTGGCGGTGTCCACGCCTACATACCTGCCCGGGCTCAAACTCCAGTCTTTGGCTTCTATTTCTTTTTGGTTGACTACTTTGCAAAGTCCTTCCACATCGGTATAAATGCCTCCGGGGAAACGGCTTGTGAGCCAATGGGCTTGTTTGTAGAAATATTCGGTTTCGTGCAGCAAGCCGGGTTCTTCTTCATCGGGGTTGCCGCTGAGTTGCTGTTGCAGGGTTTTCAGTTGGTCGAGCTGTTCTTTTAAGTTCAACTCTTTCCAGTCTTTGTTTTTGCTCAGTTGGTATTCTTTGGCGGCTGTGCTAATGGCATCCAATAATTGCTTAATGAGTTTGTCTTGCGGTTTGCGTAATGCTTTGCACAAGTGGGCAATGCTTTCTAAAACTTCAATATCAGCTTTTGCCTTTTTCGCTTCTGCAATCAGCTTATTTTGTTGTTCGTAAATGCTACCAGTTTCTTCAATGTTCAGGGCATCTACAAATGCTTTGGCTTCCTTGTTTTCTTTGGCGTATTTGGTAGCAAAGTCGCTAACGGTTTTCAATACCTTCTGCAATTGCTTTTGCAGTTCGGTGATTGCTTCGGCAGTTTCTTTGGCTAAATCGGCAGCCGTTTGCAAATAGCTTTTTACAGTGCTTTCAAACTTCGTTGGTTTGCCTCTATACAGGTTTACAATACAAATCAGGTTTTGCAATTGCTCGGGGCTAAAGTCATTTACTTTGCTCGTTACTTTGCGGTAAATCTTCCTCGCATCAAGCATCAACACTTTATCGCTTTTGGTTTTGTCTTTTTCTTTGGCACGGTCAAAAAACCAAAGGGTGCAAGGCAATGAACGGGTATAGAAAAAGTTGTTGCCAATGGCCATCATCACATCTACTGCGCCAGTTTTTACCAACTTCTCCCGAATGTCTTTTTCGCTGTGTCCGGCATCGCTGGCAGATGAAGCCATTACAAAACCTGCTCTGCCTGTTGGTTTCAGGTAGTTGTAGAAATACTGAATCCACAAATAATTGGCATTGTCGTTTTTCGGCAGATTTACTTTGCCGTCTAATATCAGGCGTGGGTCGCGTTTAATGGCATCTTTAGCTTTGTCCACACCATCCACATTAAATGGAGGATTGGCCATTACAAAATCAGCACCGCCTACCAGGTCGTGTTTGTCTTCGTAAAAAGTATTGCCTTCCTGTATGTTGCCTTCCAAACCGTGAACGGTTAAGTTCATCTTGGCCAGTTTGGTATTGAGGTCTGCTTTTTCCTGTCCGTAAAAAGTAACTTTCTCAGCAGGTTTCAGTCCTTCGCTTTCTATAAAATAACCCGTTTGCACAAACATACCTGCACTACCGCAGGCAGGGTCGAACACAATGCCGTGGTCGGGTTCTATTACGTTTACTATGGTTTGTACCAGACTCATAGGTGTAAAAAACTCTCCGCCTTCCTGTGCTCCGGTCATGGCGAATTTATTGAGGAAGTATTCATAAATCTTTCCGAATAAATCGCCTTCGGCTTTTTGTAATACTTCTTTATTGAAAATACGGATCAATTCACGCAATAGGTCTTTACTGAAAATGGTAAAGTTTTTGGGCAATACGCCTTTGAGATTGTCGTATTCGTCCTCAATCAGTTTCATTGCGTTATCAATTGCTTCGCCTATGTCGGCACTTTCGGGCAAAGAAACGAGATAATCAAACTGAGCCTTCTCGGGCAGGAACATGGAGTTTTGCTCTTCAAAGTCTTTTTTGGTCAATGGTCGTTTACCCCGTTGCGGATGTACAGGTAATTCCTTTTCTACTTCCACTTTGACTTTTTGAAAGCGGTTATAGGCGTGCCGTAAGAATATCAATCCTAATACAGGCATAGAATATTCCGAAGCCGTCAGTTTACTATTAGCCCGGAGTTGGTCTGCGGCTCTCCACAGTTCTGCTTCTAATTTTCTGAGTTGTTTTCCTTGCATGTATTCTTTCCGTATATTTCTAAAATGTCAAATTTAACATTCGTTATGGTAGCTTGGCAAATAATAATTTTTGAATTTGATAAGGCTTGGTTACTTTTACTTTTTCCATTTTTTTAAGCTATAAAAAATATATTAAATTTAAAAACCAAGCTGACATAACGATAAGCTTAACATGCAGTTTCTATTTACAATTTTATTCTTGCTTTGTTATTGAACCATTATTTTGAAAAAACAATCCAAATTAAAAACTTCTTAAATTAATTTAGACAACCCATAGGCATCATAGAAAATGAAACCTTATAAATTTTTACTCTTGTTTAAATTCCCATGAGGCAGCTTCCTTGGCTTTCACCATCAAATCATACAATCGTGAAATTCCCAAACTCGCACCTTGTTCGTAATCATACCAGGTTTTAGCCGAACCATCCTGATACGCAATTATCATTGTGAAAGTTTTATCTGCACTTTCTTCACCAAATACCTGATTTGTTTTTTGCAATTTCAGATAATTTGCCAAATCAAATATTTGTTTGAACAAGGATTCGTCACTTGTTGCGATGTATTTCCCCGGTTCTTCTTCGTTATTTTTAATATTGGCCAATATCATATTGGATGCACTGTCTATTTTTAATTTGTAATCCGGACAACCCCCAAACTGACAATAGGAATGCAATTGAATAAAACGAATGTCTTTTTTTTCTGGTCGTGGATTGTATTCCAGAATATTACCAAATTTATAAATCAAGGTATCTTTTTTAATCAATCCCAGTTTATAATAATCATTATACGTTCGGGGCAGTTTAATTTCTTGCCCATCCCGAATTGATGTAGTTGTTTGTGTTTTAAAATGCCTGAATAAAATCCACAATTCCTTTTTACGTTCTTCAATAAATGGAATAATTAAATTTCCCCGTTCTTTAGGTGGATACACAGAAATCATGGAGAAATTACTCTCCTCATCCAATTCATCTTTACCAAAAACCAGGTAACTCACCTGGTCCTTTTTTTTAGTCCCTGTTACAAATAAATCTGGGATTTCATCGCCATTAAAATCTCCTACATACCAGGGTGAATATTCCAAAGAATCCAGATACCATTGATTTTCTTCTTCCGGACATTTAATTCCTAATTCAAAGTTTTTTAACTCATCAAATGTCTTTTTTAAAAAAATAGAAACTTCTTTATCTAAGGTGAATTCATCAAATGCCTGGGAAAAACCTATGGTAGCTCTTCCAATCAACAAACCGATTACAGCAGCTTTATAAAACGACATGGTTAATTCAATTTATAATTTAATCCCAACTCTTCCAATTCAGCCAACAACTCACTGCTTACTGATACCTTTTTAGTAGATACAAATCCAAGTTGTTGTTCTTGCGCCATGTCAATCACTTGCAATTTGAGGGGCATCGTTCCTTTGTGTGCTTTAAGTGATTTATCCATTCGTTTTATTAATTCATCTGTAATGGCTTCAAGTCGAATAAAAACTGTAAATTTTTTAGTGATGAAAGGAATTGCTGAAGATAACAACATCATATTTACTACACGAAATACAATTTCATCATCATTTTGACGGTATTTTGATTTTTCAAAAAACCCATCAACCATAACTGCTTTCCCGTTTTCAAGCAAGCCTTTGTATTGGAGATATTGTTCTTTAAATAATCTGATGGTAACACTGCCAAAATAATCCTGCAATTTAAATAATGCAAATCCATCTCCTTTTTGAGTGGTGCGGTGTTGCACCTCAGCCATCAAACCACAAATTCGCAGCCTGTTTCCCAATTTGGATTCTTCCATAAATGATTCAATCTTATCGAGACTGATTGAATTAATATTCCGAATCTCAAGTTGATAATCATCTAAAGGATGTGAACTTAAATAAATACCTGCAATCTCTACTTCGTGAGCTAATTTTTCAATACTTGTCCAAGGTGCGCACTCCGGTATTTTTGGAATCGATATATCATTGGCCAGTGAATTTCCAAACAATGATGCCTGTTGTGAATTAATGGAAGCCTGGTATTGACTCCCCCAGCGAATCATACATTCAATATAGCTAGGATATTTATCAATAGGGGCAAAATATTGAGCTCGATGCATGTTGCTAAAACAATCAAATGCGCCACCATAAACAAGACTCTCAATCACTTTTTTATTAAATACTTTTGAACTGAGACGTTTCGCTAAATCTGCGAAATCTTGAAACATCCCACTTTCATTTCGCTCAATCAGAATGTCTGTTACAGGTCCTTCTCCAATCCCCTTTAATGCAGAAAGTCCAAAACGAATCTGCCCTTTTGCATTTACAGTAAATTCCATTTCAGATTCATTAATATCAGGACCCAATACCGTGAGTTTCATTTTCTGACATTCATTTAAATAGACTCGCAAATCGGAGACATTGCTTTTATTAGCGGTTAAAACTGCAGCCATATACTCTGCAGGATAATGTGCTTTAAGATAGGCCGTTTGAAATGCCAATACAGAATATGCAGCAGCATGCGAACGGTTAAATCCATACGCTGCAAATTTTGCCATCACTTCGAAAATATCTTTTGCTTTAGACTCTTCAATTCCCTTTAAACCGGCTCGTTCAACAAACAAACTACTTTGTTTGTCCATTTCTTCCTTTTTCTTTTTACCCATGGCTCTTCGCAACACATCGGCTTCACCAAGTGAGTAATCAGCCATGATCTGTGCCGTTTGCATAATTTGTTCCTGATAGACCATAATGCCATAGGTAGGTTGCAACAAAGTCTCCAACCAGGGGTGAGGGTATTCTATTTGTTGTTTTTTATTTTTTCGGTTTATAAATTCATCAATAAAGGCCATGGGACCGGGTCGGAAAAGTGCATTCATGGCGATGATATCTTCAATCCCATTCGGTTTTAAACTTTTGAGATTAGAACGCATGCCCTCACTTTCAAACTGAAATATACCGGTTGTATTTCCTTTTTGAAAAAGCTCTAATGTTAACGGATCATCTAAAGGAATTTGGTCCAGTTGAATTTGCTTTTCTGAACCATGGCGTTTAATAATATTACTTAATGCATCCTGGATAATTGAGAGCGTATTCAATCCAAGAAAATCCATTTTGAGCAAGCCGGTATATTCAATGACATTCCCTTCAACTTGGGTGACCAATAAATCGGTATCTTTTGCAGTACATACCGGAATGAATTTGGCGATGTCATCAGGAGCAATAATAATTCCGGCTGCATGAACTCCGGTATTACGCACTGAACCTTCTACTTTCATGGCCATTTCCAAAACCTCTGATTCAAGATTTTTTAATTTTAAAATGTTACGCAAATCTTGAACCTTGCTTTTTTCCTCAGGTGTAAACTCTTCTAGATTATTGGCTTTATCATCTAAAATATTTTTTAGATTAATACCGGGTCTGGTTGGGACCAATTTTGCAAGTCTGTCAGAAATTGAGAGATCTAATTTTTTAACACGGGCCACATCACGAATCGAAGATTTGGCAGCCATGGTTCCAAAAGTTACGATTTGTGCTACCTGATTTTTTCCATATTTCTGCACGACATAATCCAAGACCTTTTGTCGGCCGCGATCATCAAAATCAATATCAATATCAGGCCATGAAATCCGCTCCGGATTTAAAAATCGTTCAAAAAGTAAATTGTATTTAATTGGATCAATATCTGTTATCGTCAAACAATAAGCAACCGCAGATCCTGCGGCACTTCCTCTGCCAGGTCCAACACTAACTCCCAATTCTCTTGCTGCACGAATAAAATCCTGAACAATTAAAAAATATCCAGCAAAATTCATTTTCTCAATAACCGATAACTCAAATTGCAAGCGCGTTTCCAATTGAGAATCAATCTGACCGTACCGTTTTTTAGCTCCCGTAAAAACTAAATGTTCGAGGTATTCATTTTGAGTGGTGAATGGCTGTGGAATTGGAAAATTAGGTAACAACACATCCCGTTCGAGGTTTGGATAAAAACAACGACCTGCAATTTCAGCAGTTTGTTCCACCGCAAACGGAACATCCTTGAATTGCATCAACATTTGATCGGTTGTCTTAAAGTAAAAATCAGAACTTGGAAACTGAAAACGATCTACTTCTTCAACATTGGAGTTGGTATTAATACATAACAAAATATCATGAGGTAGGTAATCGGCTTCTTCAAGATAATGTACATCATTGGTTGCAATGACTTTTAAATTGTATTTTTTTGCAAATCCCAATAAGGTTTGATTGATTTGCTCCTGACTGACACCGGATCCATCAATATCTTCACAGCCTCGATGCCTCTGCAATTCGATATAAAAATCTTCTCCAAATAAATCCATCCACCAGTTAAGTTTCGATTCTGCCAAGGCCAGATTGCCTTTGACGATCGCTTGTGGAATTTCAGCTCCCACACAACAACTGGTTGCAATCAATCCTTCATGGTATTTCAGTAATAATTCTTTATCGATTCGTGGAAATTTGCCATAAAGACCTTCGATAAAACCCAGAGAGCATAATTTTGAGAGGTTTTCGTAACCCGTTTGATTTTTTGCCAGTAATAGCTGATGGTAACGTTCATCCTTTTCGCCAGCGCTTTTAGCAAAACTATGTCTGTGACGATCCGGAACCAGGTAAAACTCACAACCAAGGATAGGTTTTAGTCCATTGGCTTTGGCTTCTTTCACAAAACTGAAACAGCCAAACATATTGCCGTGATCGGTTAAGGCAACTGCCTTTTGACCATCGGATGCTGCTTTTTTCATTAAAGAAGCTATATCAGTAGCCCCATCCAGCAAAGAAAACTGGGTATGGCAGTGTAAATGGCAAAATTCAGGCATGATTCAAATTCTGGTCAAGTTGGCAAAGGTAGGCAATGGAATGAGGCTTGAATATTCTGTTTAAGCAAATTAATTATTTTTAAAGCATATATTACAAAATAAACATATAAATTGCTCCATGATTCCCCTCTACTGTATCTGAGTTAAGTTTTACTATTATAATTTGCTACTATCAAATTCTTTTTATCAATAATCATTTTTTACACATTAATTCAAACTTATGAAATTCAATTTAATTAGAAATTTGCATTTTCCAAAAGTGCACATATTCATGTGCCTAATTCTGTTTCAATTTCTATTCGTACCATTAATTCAAAGTCAAACAACTGTTACATTTAATTATACGGGTGCGCCTCAATCTTGGACTGTTCCCGCAGGTATTACATCCATCACTATTAAAGCTTATGGTGCTCAAGGGCAAAACAGTGCTTGTGCTGGCAATTTTGGCGGTTATGGACTTAACGGAGGATATGCCACCGGTGATTTAGTTGTTACACCTGGTCAAGTTTTAAATATTTATGTCGGTGGTCAAAGTGGCTATAATGGTGGCGGTTTGGCCTATTGTTGCCCTGCAGCAGGATGTAAAGGTGGCAA
This sequence comes from Saprospiraceae bacterium, assembly GCA_016712145.1. Classification (NCBI taxonomy): domain Bacteria; kingdom Pseudomonadati; phylum Bacteroidota; class Saprospiria; order Saprospirales; family Saprospiraceae; species Saprospiraceae bacterium. Next base: position 2,911,518 of record JADJRO010000001.1, on the reverse strand, counting down.
TGGAGGAGGCGCTTCTGATGTCAGAGCAGGAGGAATTGCTCTTGCTGATAGAGTTATTGTTGCAGGTGGCGGCGGCGGCGGCGGCGGCGGTGAAAATCCATATCAAGGCGGTGATGGCGGAATTGGAGGAGCTTTAAATGGCAATAACGGAACTGGAAGTACTGGTAGCTGTGCCCCATGGAGTGGACAAGGAGGATACGGTGGATCTCAATCTTCTGGCGGTGCTGGTGGTTGCGGAGGCTTATTCCCCACTAATTGTATGTTTAATGGTTATCCTGGGTCTTTGGGCTTAGGCGGTGATGGTAATAATCAAGATTGGAGAGGCGGCGGCGGCGGCGGCGGTGGATATTATGGCGGCGGCGGCGGCGGCAGTTATTGTGCTAACGGCGGTGGTGGTGGTGGTTCCAGTTATATAGGTAGCGTAACTAACGGCACAACAACAGGTGGTTTAAATACTGGTGATGGCATTTTAATAATTACTTATGAATGTTTAATAAGCTTGACCTGCCCAGCTGATATTTCAGTTAATTCTTTACCTGACTTATGCAGTACTATTTATAATTTTCCTTCCGAATTGGTACTGCAATATAATCCCACAGGTATAGTTTGCGGAAATACGCCAATTCCTCCCTCAAATGTTGGTTTGGGGTATTCAGCGAATAATTTAACCACTGTTGGCTTATCAAATGCTTGCAATGGAGGCACCCTGCCTGTCGGTCGCATTACAGGATCCCCAACGGTTCCTACGGGTCAATATTTGACCTTTAATGTCAATGTTCCTGGAGGAACTCGATTTGAGCATCTAAGCTATGACAAAAGGTCTTATTTAGATCAAGGTCCAACCAAAGCCAGCATTCGATCAAGTTTAGATGGTTTTAGCGCTGATATATCAACCATTTCAGTGAATCCTAGCGGATTTCAATCTTTAAATTTTAATTTAAGCGGTATGGCACCGGTTAGCGGTTCCATAACTTTTAGAATCTACTTTTATGGTGCACCGGTTGACTTAGCGGATTGGGCGGACTTAGACGGTACAGAAAGAGGAAAAAATGGACTTCGTTTGTATGCATTCAAAATTGCTAGTGCAGTTGATTGTGTTGGAGATATTCCTAGTATAGTTTACACGAATATTTCACCTTCAGCAACGTATCCGGTTGGAACAACGACTATTACTGCAACAGCTACCGATCAATTCGGAAATACGGCAGAATGCAGTTTTAATATTATTGTGAAGGATGTTCAAGCTCCAAATATTACTAAATGCCCGGATAACAGAAGTTTTGTTGCTTGTAACACCAATGCAATTCATTCTCCGGCTTATAATGAGAATGAAACTGGATCTAGCTATGCAGTTTATTCCAATGCTCCAAATAATGGGACTGGCAATGATAATTGTGGAATTACAAATGTTACCTATAAAGATTCTAAATCCGGAACTTGCCCAATTGTAGTTACCAGAACATGGAAATTAACGGATAACGCAGGCAACAGCAAAACCTGCTCACAACAAATCAATATTACTGAACCTTCGGTCAATTTTAGTTGCGGAAGTTCAGTTACTATGAGTTCGTGTTCTTCTAGCTCTGCGATTGGCTCAGCATACGCTTCATTTTTAACTTCTACAACTGGAAGTGGAGGTTGTAATGGTTCCTTTACAACAAATGCCCCAAATAATCCTCCAGGTATATGTGGTGGAATGGCAACAGCCATCTGGACGTATACGACCGATTGCAGTTCAAATTCTTGTTCAAGAACATTTACTGTAAATGCACCAGCAACTGTATCAGTAACCTGCCCAGAAAATAAAAATGAAGATCTCTGTCATACACAAGCAGAAATAGACAATTCATATTCCAATTGGTTAAATTCATTTCAATATACAGGTGGTTGCAATGGTTCAGTGAGTCACAATGGAGGTTCCGCTCCAAGTAGATATGGTGGAACTAAAACCGTTACCTGGACAGTTACATCTACTTGTCAGGGACCTGTGACTTGCAGTGCAGTTTTCTCCGTTTCAGGAGCTGATGATGATTGCGATGGCGTTGGAAATGGATGTGACCAATGCCCCGGTGGCAATGATAAAATAGACAACAACAACGATGGTAAGCCGGATTGTAAATTTCCACCTTCCAACATCAATCAAATTATCAATGCATGGAAATGCAGTGGCAATACCAAAGTACAAGTCTGTAGCAAATCATCTGGAGGTTATAAAACAGTTTGTACCTATCTTTCTGCTGTACAAAATCACATCAACGCAGGTGGCTATCTAGGCCCATGTGGAAATTCCGGCTGCGGCGGCGGTAACTTGACCCGATTGGAAAAAAATGTATTCATGACCGGTGAAGAAGTTGTTTATCAATATGATTTGACAGCTTCCGATTATCAGGGAATCGAACTCTATCCAAATCCAGCTCAAAATGTATTGTATGTTAAAGTGCAATCCAATACAGGAAATCCTATTGACCTAGTCTTATATAATAACATTGGACAAAAATTGTTTGCAGAAACCTATTCCATGAATCATCAACAAGAATTGGTGATTCCTATTGGAATTAATCAATTTTCAAATGGTTTGTATTTTGTGAAAATCATGAATGGAATTGACCGTGAAGTAAAATCATTTACCATTCAAAAAATAAAACTGATTTTTTTTCGGATTTATTTAAAATAAAAAGCAAAGGAGGCATAAATTGCCTCCTTTTTTATTGTGTTCCATAGAAACCAGTGAAATCAATTAATTTTTACGCCAGGTAGAAAAGTGAAAACCCATAAAAAAAAACTTGCATTTAAAAAATATTTCTGATATTTATTGGAAATTAATTGATTGAAGAATTCAATTAATTTGATTTGTTTTTATTCTATTACCAAATTAAAATTAATTCAATGGAACAATTTACCAATGTACCCAACCATCCCAAATTCCTTGATTTTCTTTTGATTTTGATACTTTTTATCCCAGTTGGATTCTCGGCCACACCCCTGGCTTTAAATGCAATCCTTACTAAAAATGCCACCGGTTTGAATTACTTACCTCCCGGCTGTCCTTGTAGTTCAGGCTCATTCAATGGAAGCTTTGAAACAACTTGTGTGCCTGGAAATTCCATTTCCTTTCCTTCACTTTTTAATGGCTGGTCAACCAATGATGGGAATTTTGAAATTTGGGGAAATGGGAACGAAGGGGTTGCTCCATATCATGGTTCCAATTACATTGAAATAAACTCCAACTTCCCTAGCACCGTACATCAGGATTTTGCCACCTGCGATGGGGAAATTTACTATTGGCAAATAGCCCACAGAGGAAGACTTGGAGTCCAAAATGCTGTTTTTGAAATTGGACCGATTGGTGGTCCGTATACCACACTGGCCTCAATGACAGATGGCACCAGTTGGAATCTATATACTGGCAGCTATGCAATTCCCGCAGGGCAAACCACCTCAAGATTAAGAATCCGTGGAGTGAGTGGTGGCTCAGTTGGTAATTTTGTAGATGCAGTGGCATTTGTACCCACTGCTTCCTGTGTTTCACTTGATAACGACGGAGATGGCTTTAGTTATGCTTATGGTGATTGCAATGATACTAACAATGCGATTTATCCATGCCGGACTGAAGCTTGCAATGGATACGATGATAATTGCAATGGAATAGTGGATGAAAGTGCTGATTCAGATGGCGACGGAATTTCGAATTGCAGTGACAACTGTCCTTATGTTTACAATCCTAGTCAAGCCGATGCTGATTGCGACAACGTTGGAGATGCTTGTGACCAATGCCCCGGTGGCAATGATAAAATCGACAACAACAACGATGGCAGACCGGATTGTAAATATCCACCTTCTAACATCAATCAAATCATCAATGCTTGGAAATGTAGCAGCAATACCAAAGTGCAAGTATGCAGTAAATCACCTGGAGGATATAAAACGGTATGTACCTATTTATCAGCAGTTCAAAACCATATCAATGCCGGAGGTTATTTAGGCCCATGTGGGAATTCCGGTTGTGGCGGTAATTTGACCCGATTGGAAAAAAATGAATTCATGACTGGTGAAGAAGTTTATTATCAATATGATTTGACTGCTTCCGATTATCAAGGCATTGAACTCTATCCAAATCCAGCTCAAAATGTATTGTATGTTAAGGTGCAATCCAATACCGGAAATCCTGTTAACCTAGTCTTATACAATAACATTGGACAAAAATTGTTTGCGGAAACCTATTCCATGAATCATCAACAGGAATTGGTAATTCCTATTGGAATTAATCAATTTTCAAATGGTTTGTATTTTGTAAAAATCATGAATGGAATTGACCGTGAAGTAAAATCATTTACCATTCAAAAATAAAACTGATTTTTTTTCAGATTTATTTAAAATAAAAATAAAGGAGGTACCAATGTGCCTCCTTTATTTTTTAAGTCAAATGCTTTTATTTTCGAACCAAAATTCAAATCAAATTCGAGTTCAAAACCTATAGGTTCTGTTCAAAGACAATTTAGATTTTTTGTAGTATCTTTGGAAACAAACTGTTTAATCAAACACAATGAAAATTAAATTTGTACTCTTTTTACTATCGCTTGTTTGCTATCAATCCTTCAGCCAGGATCCTGTCCAAAATTACCTGAAAGAAGCTACAGATTTTTATAGCCAAAAAAATTACAAACAAGCCCAAATGAGTTTGCAAGATGCCATAAATGAGCTCAATAAACTCATGTCCGAACAAATCGGCAATGTACTTCCTATAGAAATTAACGGACTAAAAGAAGTTGTTGACGGATCCTCAAATACAAGTTTAGGTGCTATGGGCGGTAGCCAAATCAGCAAACAATATAAAAATCCAACGCTTGATGAAAATGAAGCAGAAATTCAGATTTTAGCCAACTCGCCGATGATGAGTGCTATGAATATGTATTTATCCAACCCCGCACTAATGGGCGAAGGTGCAAAAAGTGTACGTGTTGGAACGCAACGAGCCATATTAAAAACTGAAATGATGGATTATTATGGCAACAACGATGTTTCAAAAAAAATCAGATCTACGCAAATTCAAATTCCACTGAGTCAAACCTTAATTACCATCCAGGCAAAAGGGTTTGCAAACGAACAGGCTGAATTGGCTTTTGCAGCGAAACTGGATCTTGCCAAAATCAAACAAGCTGTCGGAGAATAAGAGGAAGTGGAGAAGCTATTAAGCTATTAAGCTGTTAAGCCTAAAGTAGTTTCAAGGGATTTAGTCCTCCAAAATCAACAAGTAGGAATTAGAAAAGAAGTTGTTAAGCTATTTGGCTGAAAAGCTATCAAGCTGAAAAGCTATTAAGCTGATAAGCTATTAAGTTGTTAAGCTTAAATATGTTTTTTGTGGGTTTCCAGCCTATCAGCCATACAGCCTCTCAAGCCTCTCGGCTTTAACCTTCAGACTTCCTTTCTACAGACTAATCCAGCTTCTTCCCTCCTCAATTTACATATTATAAAATAAATCACTTTATAATTAATTGTAATATAACATTATATATATTACTACCCCCTTGGTGGTTTCAAAATTGGTATTATTTTTGCATCTGTAAAGCGAATCGTTACCAAAATGAAATTAGTGCCCCCACATCATCCCATTTTAAGGCTATTGGTTATGCCTTTCGTTTTATTCCTGATGGTCTCTGCCCGTCCGGTTTCTGTCCAGGAAAAATACATCGAACAATTTAAATTTCTCGCTATCAGCGAAATGGATCGCAGCGGCATTCCTGCCAGTATTAAAATGGCACAAGGGCTGCTTGAATCCATGGCCGGTCGAAGTGAACTTGCCATTCAGGCAAATAATCATTTTGGCATAAAATGTAAAAACAATTGGAATGGGGAAACCTATCAATACGAAGATGATGATTACAATACTTCAGGGCAATTGATTGCTTCTTGTTTTCGATCCTATTCTTCAGCAATTGATTCCTATAAAGACCACAGCGATTTTTTAATGAATCGCCCTCGATACAAAGAATTATTTAGTCTTTCCAAAACAGATTATACTTCATGGGCCTATGGACTTAAAAGGTGTGGATATGCAACCGATCCCAATTATGCCGAACGATTAATCCGTACAATACAAAAATACAATCTGGATTTATTGGATTATAAAACGGAGTTAAAAGAAGAATTGATTGTTGAAACTCCTAAAAGAGAAATTCATACTATGGAATCTCTTCAAAATAAAATGATTAAACCGATTTTTGTTTCAAACCCGGTTAAAAAATCTATTCCTGCAAAAACTATAAAAGGAGTACAAAAGAAGAAACGCAAGTCAAGAATTTAGTAACTTTGCCCCAGCCAAAGTTGTCGGGGTCTAAGTAAACCAATCTCAAACCTAGACGAATGATATTAGAGTGATTTTAACCTACTCGCTCGATTCTTCTGATAGCTTTGGCCTTTTCTTTAATACATTTTCACGCATTTCATGAAAGCCTTTACGTTGTAAGTAAATGTCTTTTGCTGTATATATTGCATGGATCATAGAACGGGGATCTGCTTCATTCTTTCCTGCAATATCAAATGCAGTTCCATGATCCGGCGAGGTGCGTACAAAATTTAAACCCGCTGTATAATTAACGCCTTCATAATAAGACATGTTTTTAAATGGAATCAAACCTTGATCATGATACATTGCAAGAATCCCATCAAATTTACTAAAATGGCCACTGCCAAAAAATCCATCCGCAGAATAGGGTCCAGCAACAAATAAACCTGCTTTTTTGGCTTCTATGATTGCAGGTCGGATTATTTCTTCATCTTCAGAACCAATGAGTCCTTCTTCACCTGCATGTGGATTTAATCCCAATACTGCAATGTGGGGTTTTTCAATTCCAAAATCTGACATCAGCGATTGTTCCATGATCCGCAACTTACTCAATACACTTTCTTTAGTAATTTGAGAAGCGATCGAAGACACCGCCACATGATCGGTAACCAAACCGATTTTAATCCGGTCTGAAACCATAAACATCAAGCAATCATTTACTTCTGCCTTGTCTTTTAAATAACCCGTATGACCCGAGTAATTAAACCCGGCCATCCGCATAGACAATTTATTTACAGGACCCGTAACCAATGCGTCAATTTCAGATTTCAACACATCATCCACAGCTCGTTCCAAAGCAATTTGGGCAAATTTACCTCCATCTGGACTTGCTTTCCCTAAGGTGATCGTTACATTATCACTCCAGCAATTGACCAGATTGATTCTACCAGGGCGTGGTTTTTCCCCCTGGCCAATAATATTGATACTTAAATTTTCAAGCAGTGCAATGTTTTTATGATACGATACAATTTTAATATTCCCATAAATGATAGGGATGATGCTCTTAAAAATTTGTTCGTTGTTGAGGGCTTTAAGGATTACCTCCAAACTGATACTGTTGATATCCCCACAGCTGATCCCAATTTTTACTTTGTCCATGAACGGAAAATTTGATAGACCGCGAAGATAATGCGGATTTGCCAAGCCTCGCTTGTCAGAAATCAGTCTGGATTTTAAAAACATATAGAAAAATTCTTTATTTAATCTACTTTTGCCTGCGAAATGGAGATAGGAGAATTAAAGCGTATGGCATCCCAGGTTCGAAGGGATATCATCAGACAAACCCATCAATGCGCCAGCGGGCATCCGGGTGGTTCCCTGGGTTGTGCTGATTTTCTGACAGCTTTGTATTTTAATATGCTCCAAAAAAAATTACCCTTTCAAATGGAAGGCATTGGTGAAGACCTTTTTTTCCTTTCCAACGGTCATATTTCTCCGGTGTTTTATTCTGTATTGGCACGATCTGGTTATTTTCCAATTGATGAATTGAATACGTTTAGAAAGATAAATTCCAGATTGCAAGGGCACCCAACTACCCACGAGCACCTGCCAGGTGTTCGAATTGCCTCAGGTTCTTTAGGACAGGGTGTCAGTGCTGCATTGGGAGCTGCTTTGGCCAAAAAATTGGATTCAGATCCGGGTTTAGTATATGTTTTAACTGGTGATGGTGAATTGCAGGAAGGCCAAATCTGGGAAGCCGTATTGGCTGCCGCACATTATAAAGCAGACAATCTGATTCTTACCGTTGACTGGAATGGCCAACAAATTGATGGTCCAAACGACAAAGTAATGTCATTGGGAGACCTGCCTGCAAAATGGAATAGTTTCGGTTGGGATGTATTGCAAATGAATGGCAATAATATGGAAGAGGTACTTAACATGCTTGCAGTGGCAAAATCAAAAACCGGAAAAGGAAAACCAATTGTGATCCTTATGAAAACAAGTATGGGCTTTGGTGTTGATTTTATGATGGGCTCTCACAAATGGCACGGAGTCGCTCCCAATGCTGAACAAACCGCTATCGCCTTAAGTCAATTGGAAGAAACTTATGGAGACTATTAATCAATTTCAAATTTTCAATTACGAATTACGAATTGAGAATTTAAATAATAATCTTAGTACTGCATTCGTAATTCGTAATTAATAATTCGTAATTAATAAAATGTCCTGGGATCTCTACCAATCAACTAAAAAATCTGCAACCCGAAATGGTTTTGGAGAAGGTTTTCTTGAAGCCGGTCGTTTAGATTCCCGGGTCGTCGGATTGTGTGCTGATTTGGTTGGATCATTAAAAATGGATGCATTCGAAAAAGAATTTCCAAACCGTTTTTTTCAAACAGGAATTTCTGAAGCGAATATGATGGGGATGGCTGCCGGCATGGCGACGATTGGTAAAATTCCATATACCGGAACTTTTGCGAATTTTAGTACCGGTAGGGTGTACGATCAGATTCGTCAATCCATAGCATACTCTGATAAAAATGTAAAAATTTGTGCGTCTCATGCCGGTGTGACTTTAGGTGAAGACGGAGCAACACATCAGATTTTAGAAGACATTGGATTGATGAAAATGCTTCCGGGTATGACCGTTATCAATCCGGCAGATGCTCACCAAACCAAAGAAGCTGCCAAAGCAATTGCTCATTGGAAGGGACCGGTATATCTTCGATTTGGTCGTCCGGATTGGCCCGTATTTTTAGAAAATCAGCCGTTTGAAATCGGTAAAGGACTGGTCCTGAAAGAAGGAAACGATGTGAGCATTTTTGCAACAGGACACATGGTTTGGCAAGCACTCGAAGCCTGTCGTGAACTGGAAAAACAAGGCATCGATTGCGAACTAATCAACATTCATACGATAAAGCCACTCGATGTGGATTGTATATTGAAATCCGTTCGCAAAACCAATAAAGTAGTCAGCTGCGAAGAACACCAACGCAATGGGGGCTTGGGCGATTCAATTGCTCAGATCCTTGTGCAACATCACCCTTGCCGACAGGAATATGTTGCAGTAAATGATTCCTTCGGTGAATCCGGAAAACCGATGGAATTGTTATTAAAATATGGCTTAGGCGTCGAGGATGTCGTGAAAGCAGCAAAAAAGGTTTTGGGATAATCATCAATTACAAATTAATGTAAGCCTAAAGTCAATAGACTATAGACTCCTATGAATAAAATATGCAGGAGGTTGCCAATTCCCTTGTTTTCTAATAAATTCCTTTGAAAGTAGAATGGCATAAATTAACCATTCCACTTCCTTTGGATTTTTGTTGTCTCTTCAAATAATCTTTTCTTTACTCATCAAACTCCTATTAGTAGTCGAAAATCTCTCTTCGCTACAAGAATCTTAATTAGTTATGTAAAGAAATGGTAAGCCGCAATCTTCATTGCGTAGGTTAAACTACAGTCTATAGTGAGCGGTCTTACCATTTTTTAACTTTTATTCATTTCTGGGATGGTAAAGCTAAGATTTATTTTTTACTGTTTAATTTGATTGTGTTTTTTTCTTTAGTTTCACTATAATATAACAGCAGAGCGGGGTCATTACGAATGGCTATCCAGGCATTCTCAATTAGCAATGAGCGGAGTCTTTTGTGCTGTCTAAAAGACATTCTTCCTTTGCGTTCTTTGTCTCCGCTGGAATATTCATTTGGACAAAATCCTATAAAACTATTTAATTCATCAAAATTGTTAAATCGTTTCATGTCCACAATTTCAGTTAGCAAAGTAATTGCTGTCATTGGCCCTATGCCTGGAATACTCGTTAATAACTTAAATAATTTTGAATACCGATCCTTGTTCTGTAGCCTCCGAATCTGTCGCAAAGCATTTAGCTTTTCTTGTCGCAAGTTAAGTAAGGTTTGAAAGTATAGGTCTAAAGCTAGTCTGGTTGATTCATTTTCAAAGCGAAGATCCTTTAACCATGTCATAAATTTATTACTCCAGTTTCCATTATTATATTGTTGTGGTATTGATATTCCAAGTTGGTATAACATACTCTTGATGCGATGCTTACATGCTGTAACATCATTTCCCAATTTTACATTACATCGAACTAATTGACGGTCTGATTCTGCTTCTGCTTCGGGAATGTATATACCTCGCAACATACCGCTTCCCAATGCAGCTCCAATCCTTTTGGAGTCCATTTTGTCTGTTTTAAAATGCTTTCCTTTGTTCGTCTGGGGTACATCTGCTGCATGAACCACAATACACTCAATTCCTAACTGCTCCAATTGACGCTGTGCCCAAAATCCACTAAATCCGGATTCATATGCACATACATATTTCGCACCTGGATAATGCTCATTTAAATAATTTGACAACGTCTTTGGACATCCTTCTTGCCGGAAACTCTTTATAAGTTTCTGCTCATAATATAATGAAACATGCCAATTTTTTAAATGTATGTCGATACCGATAAACATAATGCGGCCAGTAAAGTCCGCTTTTACTTGTAAATTTGTCATAGGCTTGGTTTTAAGTTGATTATTAAATTGAGAATTTTCAACCCTAAACTAAGCCTTATTTTATTACATGGATTCTTTAGACTTTTTTCTCCATTTTGAACGAAACATTTCTTAAGTTTGTTCGATATACATTATAGGCCCATTTTTCAATTCCCGATTTCCCGACCATCTGATATTAATTTACTAATCATAAATGTTTCTACTATGAACAAAAATTTTACCTATTTATTTAGTTTTTTATTTTTCTGCCTCACTTTGCAACCTGTAAGTTTGCTTGCTGAAAACGGACAAATGATGTTCGTTGCAGAAATGAATACTTCGAATGAAGTTCCACCCGTACGTGGAGATGCATTGGGACTGATGACGTTTCTGGTATCTGAAGATCGCAGTGAAGTGTATGTCCATGGTGCTTTTACCAATTTGACTGGAAATATCATTGGCTGCCACATCCATTTAGGAACGAGTGATACGACTGGCCCTGTTTTTATAGATTTAGGAACTATGATTACCGGAAGTCGTATTAAAGGGGTCTTTAAGACACCTCCAGGATTTTTAGCTGCTTCATTTTTTGGAGAACTTTATGTAAATGTGCATACCACCGGGTTTCCAAATGGAGAAATCCGAGGACAACTCAATTGGAAATCTGAAATTATTTTATCAACTGTGATCTCTGGTGCTTCCCAAATTCCACCGGTCCCAGGACAAGCATTCGGATTGGGTGCTATACGGCTCTCTCCAAATTTAACCAGGATGGAATACAAAATCATGTATTCCGGACTCAGCGGTCCGGTGACAGCTGCACATATTCACGCAGGAGATGCTTTCAGCACAGGTCCTGTAATTACCGAATTGCAAGATGGCATCGTACTTTCCGGAACCATTGAGGATCCCAATGTGGTTCAACAGGTTTTATTTGCTGCCTTTTTTACCGGAGCCTATGTAAATATTCATACCACTGCACATCCCGATGGCGAAATTCGAGGGCAATTGCAACTGGATGCGTTAAATAACGGATATGGTGTGATGAATGGAAGTCAGGAAAATCCACCGAACAACAGTACGGCCAAAGGATTTGGATATGCTGCGCTTAATTATCCGGATATGGATACTTTGTTTTATTTAGTTGGATTTGATGGATTGGTTCCAACGGCTGCACACATCCACAATGGTGCTGCAGGAAAAAATGGTCCTGTCTTTACTGCATTAACTCCTTCTAATTTTCCAGGAATTTATTTTGGTCAAGCTGCAATCAGCGGAGATATGTTGACCGCCTTTTTTAAAGATGAATTGTATTTTAACATTCATACCGCAGCAAATCCAGGAGGTGAAATTCGTGGACAAATTGAAAATAATCTTTTAAAATCATTTGCTTTTGATCTGTGTGGTGACCAGGAAATACCAGTAAAAAATGTTCCTGCCTATGGAGCAGCTTATGTTGCGGTAAACAAAGCCAATACAGAATTAGATTACGGAATGATTGTTCAAAATTTAAATGGAGATGCAACGGCTGCACATATTCATGATGCAAATTTTGGTGCAAACGGAACTGTTTTAGTTCCTTTGGATTTACCCAATCCGTTTACAACCAATGTGATTCCGATTACCGGAACGGTTGCTGGCAAAATTGATAAAGACGGAGCATATTTTAATGTACACACCGCTGCAAATCCTGCCGGAGAAGTGCGCGGTCAAATTCGCAGAACCCTTTCGTGTAAAATCAATACCTCCATTATTGAATCTGTTATCCAAGAATTAAATTTGAATAATAATTTCATTACTCAAGAATTGTTTTTAGAAGCGACTTTAGATAAATCCATGAGCATTGATTTATTTATAAATGATGCCCAAGGCAAACTAATTCGAAAATGGAAACAATCTTTCTATCCGGGATTTAATAAAATCAGTATTCCGATCGAGCAATTAGCTTCCGGTTTTTATTTATTAAATGTTGTTGAAGGGAATAATCCTTTGAGAAGCTTGAAATTTATTAAAAATTAATAGAAAGAATCGCCACGAATGCACGAATTAAAGACGAATAATTAAATTAAATACTTCGAATCTCCATTCGTGCATTCGTGGCAACTCTTCCTTTCTTCCATTCGTCTTCCATTCGTGACAATTTTTAATTTAACAATTCAGCCAATTCAGTTTTCAGAAACTGACCGGTATAACTTTCTTTCACAGTGGTCAATTGTTCCGGTGTACCAAATGCAACAATGTTACCACCGTATTTTCCCCCATCAGGACCTAAATCCAATACATAGTCTGCAACTTTAATCACATCCAGATTGTGCTCAATCACCATTACGGTATTGCCCCGATCTACTAATTTTTGTAATACAAGAATTAGATGTTGAATGTCTTCAAAATGCAATCCGGTTGTTGGTTCGTCAAGAATATATAAGGTTTGTCCGGTATCCCGTTTAGATAATTCTTCCGATAGTTTTACCCGTTGCGCTTCTCCACCTGAAAGCGTTGTTGCTTGTTGTCCTAAAGTGATATATGTTAACCCAACATCACAAAGGGTTTTTAATTTTCTATAAATTGCCGGAACATGCTCAAAAAATACAGTAGCCTCTTCAACCGTCATATCCAGAACATCTCCAATGGATTTGCCTTTATATAAAATTTCCAGGGTTTCCCGATTGTATCGCTTTCCATTGCAAGATTCGCAATGTACATAGACATCCGGCAAAAAATTCATTTCGATAACTTTCATTCCACCACCTTCACAAACTTCACAACGACCGCCTTTTACATTAAAGGAAAAACGTCCTGGCTTATAACCCCTGATTTTTGCTTCTGGCAATCCGGTAAATAAATTTCTAATCTCTGTAAAGACTCCGGTATAGGTTGCTGGATTTGAACGCGGTGTTCTGCCAATAGGTTCCTGATCTATTTCAATTACTTTATCTAAAAATTCAAGCCCTTCAATTTTCTCATATTGCAATGGGCGTTGCAAACTCTTGTAAAAATGTGCTCTTAAAATTGGATACAGGGTCTCATTTATCAAACTGGATTTTCCACTACCGGAAACTCCGGTTACACACATAAAACATCCCAATGGAAATTTAATGCTCAGGTTTTTTAAATTGTGACCACACGCTCCATATAAAACCACATAGTTTCCGTTTCCCTTGCGTCTTTTTTCTGGAATGGTAATATTTTTTCGACCAGATAAATAATCCGCAGTCAAAGAGTTCTTTTTTAAAAACTCTTTAGGACTTCCTTCGGCAACCAATACGCCTCCATGAACACCTGCACCAGGTCCCAGATCAATAATATAATCGGAGGCCATCATAATATCTTTGTCGTGCTCTACTACCAACACCGTATTGCCTATGTCCGTAAGTTCACGCAAGGATTTTATCAATCGATGGTTATCCCGTTGATGCAATCCAATAGACGGTTCATCCAAGATGTATGTGATACCGGTTAATTGCGAACCGATTTGTGTTGCTAATCGCGTACGTTGCGATTCACCTCCTGATAAACTGATGGCGGATCGGTTTAAATTCAAATAATCCAATCCTACGTATAATAAAAATCCGATGCGGGCTTTTATTTCTTTTAGGATATCTTTCGCAATAATTTTTTGCTTTCCTGACAATCGATCTTCCAGATTTTTTAACCAATTATCCAAATCCGAAATATCCATTTGTGCCAGTTCAGAAATATTTCGCTCGTCAATTTTAAAGTAGAGACTCTCTTGTTTTAATCTGCTTCCTTTACATACTTCACAATCGGTAACTACCATAAAGTCTTCAGCAAATTGCCGAATTTTCTCCGAACTGGTGTCGCGATACCAACGTTTGAGCATATTAGTCAAGCCTTCAAAAGCCAAATGGTATGATCCTTCAAACCAAACATTTTCTGTAGGTGCCGGATACGAATCGTCCCCTCCGAATAAAATGGTATCCAGAACTTTCTTTGGTATTTTCTTTACAGGTGTTGAAAACGAAAATTTATGACGGTCTGCAATTTGCTTTAACTGCTTAAACAAATAATTTTCTCGAACTTCACCTAAAGGCACAATGCCACCTTCATGAATTGTTTTAGAATCATCCGGAATCACTTTGTCCATATCTACCGAATGCATAACTCCTAAGCCTTTACACTCAGGACAAGCGCCATAAGGTGAATTAAAAGAAAAGCTGTTTGGTGAAGGTTCATCATAAGACAAACCTGATTCTACATCCATCAATCGCTTGCTGAATGGGATTAATTTATTTTCATCTTGAACAAGTATAAACAAAACATCCTGACCAATTTTTAATGCAGTCTGAATGCTATAACTCAGTCGTTCCGATTTTTCAGGATTAACCTGGATCCGATCAATCAATACCTCAATGTCGTGAATTTTAAAACGATCCACTTGCAATCCAGGTTTTAATTCCTGAATAACACCATCTACTCGTACTTTATTAAATCCCTGCTTCCGAATTTGATCAAACAATTCACGGTAATGACCTTTCCTGGATCGCACCAAAGGCGCAAGAATGCTTATTTGTTTATGGACAAACTGTTTTTGGATTAACTCCAACATTTGATCTTCAGAATAACGAACCATCTTATTACCCGTTACATGGGAATACGCATCCGCTGCGCGGGCATAGAGTAAACGAAATAAATCATACACTTCAGTAATGGTTCCAACGGTTGAACGTGGATTCCAACCGGTTGTTTTTTGTTCGATAGAAATCACCGGACTTAATCCATCAATTTTTTCTACCTGGGGCCTTTCAATATTTCCTATAAACTGCCGTGCATAATGGGAGAATGTTTCCATATAACGCCTTTGCCCCTCAGCATAAATCGTATCAAATGCCAGGGAGGATTTTCCACTACCTGAAATCCCAGTAATCACAACCAACTGGTTGCGTGGAATTTTTACAGACACTTCCTTCAGATTGTGTTCTGATGCGCCTATAATATCTATAAATTCCTGATCGTAATTGAAGTCCATGAAAAATATATCAAGGGGTAATCATGTAAGCTTGCAGTTAAATACTCCGCTTAATTATAAATCCGTTATCTACTGCTTCCATTCCTATTTTCGGATAATATTCAATTGCATTTGCTGCAGCCAAAAGTAACAACATACACTGATCTCCAACAAGATTTTTTGTCAACGAGATCAATTGTTTTCCAATTCCAGCAGATTGAAATTCTTTGCGCACTGCCAGATCTGACAGATAACAACAAAACCCATGATCTGTCAAGGCACGAGATACTCCAATAAGTTGTCCATTCATCCGTGCCGTAACAATCAAATTGGAATTTGCATACATCCTTGCAATTCGCTCGGTATCTTCTACGGGTCGTTTAAGTCCTGCGCTTAAATACAAATCAATAATTTCTTCCGTTGTGGGTCGGTCTTGATCCGTGTAAAATATTTCCATTCACTAATTTTCAAATAAAGTCTTCCAGGATATTTTGTCTGCAATTATTTTTTCAATCGCTGCAATGGATACGCGTTCTTGTTTCAAACTATCCCGATCCCGAATGGTGACTGTATCGTTTTCCAAACTTTCAAAATCAATCGTAATACAAAAAGGAGTTCCAATGGCATCCTGGCGGCGATAGCGTCTGCCAATTGCATCTTTGTCATCGTATTGGCATAAAAAAGAAAATTTTAAATCCTCAAAAATTGCCTTTGCTTTGTCTACCAGTTCTGTTTTGTTTTTTAACAAGGGCAAAATGGCACATTTTACTGGAGCGATGGCTGGATGCAATTTTAATACCACCCGTGTAGAAGCATCGCCTTCAGCATCCGGCACGGATTCTTCAGTATACGCATTACTCAAAATGGCTAAAAACATCCGGTCACATCCTATAGACGTTTCAACAACATAGGGGATGTAATTTTCATTTGATTCCGGATCAAAATACTGCAATTTCTTACCAGATAATTCCTGGTGGCTTTTTAAATCAAAATCTGTACGGGAATGGATTCCTTCCAGTTCCTTAAATCCAAATGGAAAATCAAACTGGATATCAACGGCTGCATTTGCATAATGAGCCAAATTTTCATGGTTATGAAACTTTAATTTTTTTGCAGGCGTACCCAATGCTAAATGCCAGGCCATGCGCTTGGATTTCCAATATTCGTACCATTGCATTTCTTCTCCCGGCTTAACAAAAAACTGCATTTCCATTTGTTCGAATTCACGCATTCTAAAAATAAATTGGCGTGCAACGATTTCATTTCTAAACGCCTTTCCAATTTGCGCAATGCCAAATGGAATTTTTAAACGACTGGGTTTTTTGAACATTTAAAAAATTTACAAAAATGCCCTGTGCCGTTTCCGGTCGTAAATAGAGTTTACCTTCCTCTCCTGCAATGTTTCCCAATTGCGTATTAAACATCAGATTAAACTGACGGACTTCCGTCCAATTTCTCGAACCAGAATCAGGATCTGCAATTTCACAGTCTTCTATCAGTTGTTTGAGTCCGGCCATGTCGTTTGCAGACATCGTCTGGACCAGGCGATCATTGACTTGATTCCATTTGGTCTTTATTTCCTGAATCCTTGGATTGGTTTCACGATATAAATTTTCATCGAAACTTTCTCCAAAACGCTTCTGCGCTTTTTCAACTTCTTTATTAATTTTTTCGTCCAGTTTATCAAGATAATTTTCGATCAACTGATCGGCGCGGTACCTTTTTTTTGAATCCTTATTATCGACTAAAGGATCATTAAATGCATCGATGTGACCGGAGGCTTTCCAGGTTTTAGGGTGCATAAAAATGGCAGCATCCAGACCTACAATGTGTTGATGCATTTGCACCATGCTTTTCCACCAATACGTTTTAATATTATTTTTTAATTCAACGCCATTGGGTGCATAATCATACACAGCGCTTAAACCATCATAAATTTCAGATGAAGGATAAATGAATCCGTATTCCTTGCAATGAGAGACCAGCTTTTTAAATAAATCGTCCACACAAAAAAATTAAAACTGTAAAAATGAATTTCAAACTTAAATTCAAGCCAAACTAGATATCAATATTTGCATATACCGCATGTTTTTCAATAAAATCCCTGCGGGGTGGGACATCTTCTCCCATTAAAATTGAAAAATAATAACTTGCATTGGATGCATCTTCGATATCTACACGACTTAATATTCTTCGAGCAGGATCCATGGTAGTTTCCCATAATTGTTCGGCGTTCATTTCACCTAAACCCTTATATCGCTGAATGTGCACACTGTCTTCTTTTCCTTTGCCCAATTCTTCAACAATGGCTATACGCTCTTTTTCATTCCATGCATATTTTGCTTCTTTTCCTTTCTTTACTAAATACAAAGGAGGTCGTGCAATGAATAAATGTCCATTCTGAATTAATTCAACCATGTACCTATAAAAGAATGTAAGTATCAGCGTTGTAATATGCGAACCATCTACGTCCGCGTCGCACATGATCACCACTTTGTGGTACCGAAGTTTATCAATATTCAATTTCCGCTGACCGTCTTCATCTTCAATGATGTGGACGCCCAAAGCAGTAAACATATTCTTGATCTCCTCGTTTTCATAAATTTTATACTCCAATGCTTTTTCAACATTCAGAATTTTACCTCGCAAAGGAAGGATGGCTTGAAAATTTCGGTTACGCCCTTGTTTAGCTGTTCCACCTGCACTGTCTCCCTCAACTAAAAACAATTCGGATTCAGCTGCAGAGCGAGACGAACAATCTGCCAATTTTCCCGGAAGTCCGCCTCCGGTTAATACATTTTTCCGCTGCACCATTTCACGTGCTTTGCGAGCAGCATGTCTGGCCGTTGCAGCTAAGATGACTTTATCAATAATACGGCGAGCTTCTTTTGGATTTTGTTCAAGAAAAGCCATCAGGGCATCTCCGACAATTCTTGAAACCACCCCAACAACTTCAGAATTACCCAATTCTCCTTTAGTTTGCCCTTTAAACTGGGGTTCAGGAACTTTAACAGATACTACGGCTGTCAATCCTTCCCGAAAGTCTTCTCCACTGATTTCCATTTTCAGCTTACTGAAAAATCCATTGGAATCTCCATATTGCTTAAATACACGTGCTAGTGCCCGGCGATACCCACTTAGATGGGTTCCTCCTTCTCGCGTATAAATATTATTTACATAAGACAATACATTTTCCTGAAAACCAGTATTGTATTGCATGGCAATTTCCACTTCTATATTTTCCTCCTTTCCTGTCACATAAATCGGATTTTCTGTTAAAGGTGGACGCCCTTGATCTAAATATTGTACAAACTCTCTAAGACCTCCTTCTGAAAAGAATCGCTCTTCCCGTTGGTGCCCTTCCCGTTCGTCTTTTAGATAAATCGTCAGTCCATTATTTAAAAAAGAGAGTTCACGGATCCGTTGAGCCAGTGTATCAAAACTATAAATCAGGGTTTCGAAAATTTCATCATCCGGTCTAAAAATCACGGTAGTCCCCCTGGAATTTGTTTCGCCAATTTCACGAACAGATTCTCTTGGCTTTCCACGTTCATATTCCTGCATATAAACCTTCCCCTCCCGGCGAACTTCTACTCGAAGGTATGCGGACAAGGCATTCACACACGATACGCCGACTCCGTGCAAACCGCCTGAAACTTTATACGAATCTTTATCAAATTTACCGCCCGCATGCAATACGGTCATAACCACCTCAAGGGCAGATTTCTTCAATTTCTCATGCATATCAACCGGAATTCCCCGTCCATTGTCTTCAACACGGATGGAATTATCAGGTAGGATATTAACAAGAATATGACTGCAATGACCTGCGAGGTGCTCGTCGATCGAGTTATCTATTACCTCCCATACTAAATGGTGTAAGCCTTTCACATCGGTACTTCCGATGTACATTCCAGGACGTCTTCGTACAGCTTCTAATCCTTCTAATGCCTGTATACTCGATGCACTGTAATCACTGCCTTTTTGCGTCATATTTTTTTATTGAAAATGGACTGCAAAGATAGCAATTTTAAGCCGCATTTTCAGGCTTTTAAATGCATTAAATTAGCTGAAAATTCAGGGTTTTCCAGCGATTTGGTAAAATGAAAATGGAAGTAAATTTTTACTTCAAAAATGACTTGAGTTTGTTCTCAAGTTCGTATTCATCTCCAGGGGTATACCCATTGTGTGTATAAAGGATCGTGCCGCTTGCATCTACCACAAATGTTTGCGGAATGGATTGAAAATTTAAATTGCGGAGCATGTCTTTATTTGCATCTGAAAGAATCGTATAATCCCATGCTTTTTGACTAACCAATGGTTTCACCTTATTTAAGGCCTGTGCATCATCGATCGTTACAGCCACTACTTCAACTCCCATTTTCTTCCATTCAGGGTAAAGTGGCTTGATTGCATCCAGTTCTTTTTTACAAGGGGAACACCAGGTTGCCCAAAAACTGATAACGGTCAATTTATTTTTTGCAAAGCTCGCATTTAGGTTTACCGCTTTCCCATCCAGTGATTTCAAATTGGCTGCAGGAAATTTCTTATCGCCAATTGTAAAGGATAAAAGTGCAAAACTCAAGATGAGGCCAAAGGCTGAAAAGGTTTTCATTTGATTTATTAGTTTTTTTTGATGCTGTAAAATTCTTTAAAATATTCCGTTACTTTATCCCAGCATAAATCAATTAACGAATGTTTAACCAGAGTATAAAACTAGCCCTGATTTGTTGTATTGTATTCAATATCAAGCTTATACATGCACAAGACCAACTGGTTTTGGGTGGAGGATTTCAAACAAATGCCAACTTGTTTATACGGGATAGTTTGAGGGAAGCCTATAAAAGTCCGCAGTATTCACATCAATTGTTTGGTTCGGAATCCTGGTTGGATCTTACCGCTTCCTATCAGGGTTTTACCGGTGCCATCCGTTTTGATGCATTTAATAATTCCAATTTACGGAATCCGGTTGCTTCTCATACAGATTTCGGGATCGGAAAATGGTATATCCAAAAAGAAACCGATCAGTTTGAAGTCGCTGCCGGTTATCTCTACGATCAAATTGGCAGTGGAATTATTTATCGTGCATATGAAGAACGTGCCCAACTCATAGACAATGCGTTAATTGGTGTATCCGGAAAATACAAATGGAATGACAATTGGTCGGTTCGTGGATTTGTAGGCAAACAAAAAAATTTGTTCGACTCTTACAATGCCGTATTAAAGGGCGTCGCCGTTTCGGGATTCTATAAACCAACCGATAGCAGCAGTTGGAGTATTGCCCCTGGTTTTGGATTTGTAAATCGCACGTTTGGTGAGGCCATTGTAAACCAATTAACGGGAATTCTTTCAAACTACCATCCGGTAGATCAATTTAATCCCTATTACAACAGCAATGCAGTTAGCATTTTCAATAATTTAAACTGGAAAGATTTTTCCTGGTATTTTGAAACTGCATATAAACCAAAAGATCTATTTGAAGACGACAAAGCCATCAAACGGGATCCAATTGATACCATTAAAACAACTACCATCGGTAAATTGGTTTCCAAAGAAGGCACCGTATTTTATACCAGCTTGTCTTATGCCAAACATAAACTCGGAATCACTGCTGAATTCAAACGCACGGATGGATTTTTATTTCGTACCGAACCACTACTCAGTAAAAACAATGGTTTGATTGGATACATTCCACCCATGGCTAAAATCAACACCTTTCGTTTGACTTCCTTTTATTATCCTGCCACCCAATTTTTAGATGAAATGGCTTATCAATTTGATATCAAATACGGATTGGGAGAGCACTGGAATTTATCTTTAAATTATTCAGATATTCGCGATAAAAAGTTTGATAAACAATATTACAGGGAGATTTATGCGGAAGCAATTTATAAACACGATCAAAAATGGCAACTGACAGGAGGTATCCAACATCAGTTTTTTAATTTGGATTTATACTATCAGAAAGTTGGTGAAGCCGATGTAAAAACCATCACACCGTTTGTTGAATATTTATATCGCTTTACACGCAAAACATCCTTGCGTATTGAATCACAATATATGAATAACGACCATGACACCGGTTCATGGATCTTTGGTTTGGCAGAATTGGGCATTGCGCCGCATTTCCTATTTGAAATTTCTGATATGTACAATGCAAAACCTACAAAAGGACATGATGATCTGCATTACATTTCAGGTGGAATGGTTTACACAAAAGGATCCAATCGATTCGGACTGCGATACGTTCAGCAACGGGAAGGCATTATTTGTTCCGGCGGTATTTGCAGATTGGAACCTGCATTTAGCGGCATGCGATTGAGTATTACGAGTACGTTTTAAGATAGTTGATAGGTGATAGTTGATGGTTGATAGGGGATGGTTGATAGGTGATGGTTGATAGTCAAGTTTTTTCTTGCTTTGCGACTTTGCGTCTCTGCGAGAAACAAATTTTAATTAAATGGGTATTAATATTCGTATTTGCTACTTGCCTAAATTGTTTTGAGTCAAATAATAATTTCTTATATGAAAAAAATACTTTTCATCTTAATTTCAATTTCTGTTCTCTTTTCTTGTTCGGATTGGGAAGTCGAAATTCCTTTAAATAACAATACGACCCCTCCTGAAAAAACGAAACGCGTGGTGTTGATTGAAGAATTTACAGGCGCTTCCTGTGTCAATTGTCCAAAAGGAATTACACAAACCACAGCGATCCGCAATGCGTATCCCGACAATGTAGTCGTTGTTGCGGTGCATTCAAATTTTCTAGGCGCACCTGCCACCGCCGGCCAGGTCAATTTAAGAACTCCCGATGCACAAGCCATTGAAACTTTTTTAGGCAGCTGGTTTTCAAAACCAGAAGCTGCTTTCAACCGTGCTTACGATGCTACCAATCAAACCTACCGATACGGTTCACCAGATAGTTGGCGGGGTATTGTAGAAGAAGAATTAAAGAAAGATCCTATAGTCGAATTGATTATAGATAAAAGCTATAATGAAACCACCCGAGAATTAAAAGTAACATTAAAAGTAAAAGGTTTAGCAGCACTTTCTAAACCATTGCACATCCATTGTGGCATTACAGAATCCGAAATCATTGCAGATCAACTAGATAATACCGGTAAATTAATTGACTTTGTACACAACCATGCCTTGCGTAAAATGCTATCCCCAATTCCTGGTGATAAAATTGCTGATGGGATCACTGTGAATCAAGCCCTAGAGAAAGAATACAGCTTTACTTTACCCCTAGACAACATCCTTTGGAAACCGGAGCATTGTGAGATTTTTGCCTACGTTTCTTTGGATGAAGTTGAAAAATATGTACTCCAGGCTGCTGAAGTTAAATTGAAATAATCTTTCCCATCCCCTTCCCAAACCTGGGTTTTAAACCCCAGGTTTGGGAAGGGGATGGGAATGGGACGCTTGGTAGACGTAACAATCCATCAAAAACTATTTACCTTAAAAATTCGTTTTAGACCATATGCGCATGTTTCTTTTGTTTTTTGTTTTGTTTTTGAATTCGACATTGCAAGCCCAGGATCCACGCCTGGCTCAACAGTATTTTAATGATGGTGAATATGAAAAAGCGGCCAGCCTGTATCAATCCATGTATCAAAAAAATCCAGGAAATGACAATTTTTTCAGTCGATATCTGGATTGCCTGATGTTATTGAAACGCTATGAAGAATGCGAAAACATTGTACGCACAGAAATAAATAAGAGACCCAGAGAAGTGAGTTTATATGCTACCTATGGCAATCTGTTAATCAATCGAAATCAACCGGAGAAAGCTGAAAAACAATTTAATGAGGCCATCGATAAATTGGGACCGGATGTGTCGGTAATCCACCGGCTTGCAAATGTATTTATCCAAAATGCACGATACGACCTGGCAATTAAAACCTATGAGAAAGGAGAGAAAATTTTAAAACCCCAGGCCTATTTTACCTACAATCTTGCAGATTTGTATCGGCGGAAAGGAGATATCGAAACGATGGTCCGGTATTTATTAGATGGAATCGAAAACAATTCCGTTCAGCTCATGAGCGTCCAAAGTTTATTGATTGCCTATTTAAGTCCGGAACAATACCAAATTCTGACAGAACAAATTTATCAACGACTTGAAAAAAATCCGGAAGCAATTCCTGAAGCTGAGTTGCTTCAATGGGCCCTAACTCAAATGAAAGAATATCCCGGTGCTTTGCGTCAGGCAAAAGCATTGGATCGAAAACTTAAAGAAAATGGTACCCGTGTTTTTAATTTGGCGATGGCCGCAGCGGTTGATAATGATTTGCGAACTGCAATCGATGGTTTTAATTACATTAAGGAAGCTGGACCGTCGGGTTCATATTATCACGATGCCAATCGCCAGGTCTTGGCATGCAGACGTCGTATGATTGTAGATCAGAATGATTATAAAACCCAGGATCTGTTGTCGCTCGAAGCGGATTATCAGAATTATAAAAATGAATTTGGCAGCAATTATTTATCTGCATCCTTATTGATAGAATACGCTGAATTGGAAGCTCGCTATTTAAATAATTTGCCAAAAGCAATCAGCATTCTATTGGAAGTTGTCAACAGCAATTACATTGAAATGCATTTAAAAGCGCAAGCCAAACTGGATTTAGCAGATTATTATTTAATCAGTGGAGAGCGTTGGGAAGCCAGTTTATTGTATTCACAAGTGGACAAAGATTTTAAGGAAGACGAGTTGGGTGAAATGGCACGTTTTCGGAATGCACGACTGTCCTATTTTGCAGGAGATTTTAGTTGGGCACAGGAACAGTTTAGTATTTTAAAGCGTGCTACCAGTAAACTGATTTCAAATGATGCCATTGATTTATCTGTATTTATCCAGGACAATTTAAACCAGGATACCACCGGTGAATCCCTAATGTTGTATTCACAAGCAGAACTCAAAGTATTTCAAAATCAATACGATTCTGCTCTGGTTAAATTGAATCAAATCCCCTTCACCGATCCGGATTCAAAATATCTGGAAGATGATGTTTGGTTTTTGGAAGCGCGTATTTATAATCATCAGAAAAAAACCGAATTAGCTATTCAGAAATACGAGCTCATTCTTGAAAAACATAAAGAAGAAATTCGTGCTGACAATTCCCTCTATGAACTTGCAAAAATTTACGACTACCAACTCAACAATAAAGAAAAAGCCAAAGAGCTTTACGAAAAATTATTTGTGGATTTTAGTAATTCTGTATTAGCAGTTGAAGCCCGTAAACGCTATCGGGTTTTGCGCGGGGATAAGGTGCAATAATTAGGCTTTGTAAATCTTAATTCAAAAGACATATATGTCCTGTTAGATATAAAGTCGCTTGCTTTTAGTAATGGTCAAATCCGCAGTAGAAATTCTCAATATCTTACATTTTATTGCAAAACATAATAGCAATCCCTTTACATTTGCTATTATAAATTGATTGATACTTTTGAGTTGATACAATTTTCAACTATATTTGCTTTAAATAATCATCCTTTTCTTTCCTATGAAAAATTTACATTTTCAAAAACGCTTGACTGTTTTTGGAATTATAGTTCTCGGAAGCATCATTCTTTTAAGATTAGCTTGTTACAATTCGTATCCATTTGTTTACCCAGACACAGGAACTTATATACGATCTGGATTTGAAGTCTTCGTTCCGATTGATCGGCCTATTTTTTATGGCTTATTTGTTAGAATTGTGAGTTTTTCAACTTCACTATGGAATGTGGTTTTTGTACAAAGTTTTATACTCGCTTACCTTGTGTATTTAATTCTAAAAGAGTTTATAGGTTCAACCTATTTTAATTTTTACTATTTTTTTATTTTAACATTTTTATGCTTGACAACGGGTGTTAGTTTTAATGTAAGCATGATTACTCCTGATATTTTTACCTCTTTTCTATTTCTAATAGTTTTCATTCTCTATGCTATGCCCGATTTGAATATTTTTCACAAGTTTATTTTGTGGGTTTTATTCATTGCGAGTATTTTAACTCATCATTCTCATTTGCTTATCTCGATTTTTATTTTTGGATTTTTTTTAGTTTCTATTATTTCAAAAATTTATTTCAAAAATTTATTTCAAAAATTTATTTCAAAAATTTATTTCATACAAAAATTACTCTTACTTATATTAATTAGTGTAGGTTTTTCTTTGGTTATAAATTTTTACTTAAGTAAGAAATGGAGCCTTTCTCAAGCATCTCATGCATTTATTTTAAATAAAATCCACGATAACGAATTACTGGTTCCTTTTTTAAATGAATACTGTAATAAAGCACCATTCTATTTATGTCAATTTAAAGACAGCCTTCCTTGGGATCTGATATGGGATATGAAAAGCCCTATTACTAATTCAGGGGATTGGAACTTACATAAATCAGAAGATGAACATTTAATAAAAGAAATAGTGTTTTCTCGAAACTACGGTCCCTTGTTTGTTTTAAAGAGTATTCAACAAACTTTTAAGCAACTATTCAAATTCAATACTGGAGATGCCCCGAACGGAGAAATGATTAATCCCCCATTAATAGAAATCAGAAAATACATGCCATCAGAACGAAAAGAGTTTCTGGCGGCTCATCAATTTAACCATTTGCTGGACTTTGAATTTTTAAATACCATACAAATTATAATTGTTTATCTCGCATTGTGCATACTTACATTGCCTTTTGTAATAAATACTATTGAATGGGATTATAGGATCAAACAAGGCATTTTATTATTGGCAGTATTTGAAATAAGCAATGCATTTATTTGCAGTACATTTTCAACGGTATTAGACAGGTATCAAAGTAGGGTTATTTGGCTCATACCCTTTTTTGCAACTATAATTCTATTACAACTTGTGTTGAAATATTGGGAAACTCAAAACAATTTTTCCAAACAGGAATTATCTTCCTTTAAAAATACTTCCGAGTAATTTACCAAACAAGCCACCAGCCTGAGGGGCTTGTGATTGAGCCGTTTGTTGTTCTTGAGGAGCGGATTGTGCACCTCCTAGCACGCCACCCAATACGGTGCCGATCAGATCCCCAAATCCACCACCCTGTGCAGATTGTGCTGATCCCATCAAAATAGAAGCAAGATCAAATAAACCTCCACCAGAACCCTGTCCCTGTGTGGTATTTGAATTGCGCATTTTTCCAATCAATCCCATGACAATGGGAGCCAAAATGGGCATTAACTTCATGATTTGCCCCATATTCAACCCGGAACTCTGACTGACTTGTTGAGCAACTTGTTCTTGTTTGCCTCCTAAAATATGATTTAAGATGCCTAAACCATTGGTTGCAGGCGATGCACCTTGTGCCATACCGCCTACCAATCCCATAATATCATCCAAAACCGAACCGTCATGATCCCGATCCAATGCGGCTGATAATGCAGATAATCCAGAAGGGCTGGCTGCATTGTTTGCCAAACCACCTACCAAAGAAGCAAAAATACCTCCAGCAGCCTGAGCCGTTTGCTCTTCGCTGGCACCAATTTGTTCACTTACTTGGCTTAAAACAGTTCCGCTTAATTGCTCTTGAAGCAGTTGCATTAAATCCATACGATTGCATATTTAATTTAGGAATACAGGGGAAACAAATTATCAATGAAAAGGTTTAGTTTTAATTGTGATTTGTTTTGCCTTAATGAAGTCGTAATTTCAATTCATCCCACCCTGTCAGCATTGTAACATCGTAAAATTGCAGCATTGTTGCATTGCAGTATTAAAGCACTGCATTATTGTAACATGGTAGCATTACAGTATTGTAGGATTGCAGCTTTACTGCATTTCCCATCTTTCCAACAGACTATAGACTAAATCACTTTCTTCACAAACTCAGATTTCAATGCCATAGCACCAAAACCATCAATCTTACAATCAATGTTATGGTCGCCATCCGTCAATCGAATTTTTTTGACTTTAGTGCCTACTTTGATGGATTGAGAACTTCCTTTTAAGGGTAAATTTTTGATGGTTATAACGGTATCTCCATTTTGCAAAACAACACCATTTGCATCTTTTACAACCAGTTCTCCAGACTCTGGGGTTTCAATTTGTTCATGAAGGCTCCATTCGTGAAAACAATCAGGACAAATGTAATTATCTTCAAAAGGATAAGTGTTGCCACTTTTACATTTGGGGCAAATTGGATATTCCATAATTAATTGAATTTAAGAATGCAAAGTTATAAAAATATCACACGCTAACTAGAATTGAAAACTTGCAGTCTGCAGTCTGTACGAAAAAAGCTAACAAGTTATTAAGGTTGGCTGAAAGGCTGGAAGGCTGATTGGCTTAAGGAAAAGAGGAGTCTAGAGTCTGTAGTCTGAATGGAACAAAAAGCTAATAAGCTATTAAGCTGATAAGCTATCAAGAATTCTCGCAGAGTCGCAAAGACGCAAAGAAATGCTCAATTTTCATTTTTAATTGTAGCATTTTAGCATTGCCGTATTGCAGCATTGCAGCATTATAGCATTGCACCATTGTAGCATTGCACCATTGTAGTATTGCAGCATTGTATCATTGCAGCATTTCTCTTCAGACTTCCTCGCTAGAGACTACAGACGCACTCCTCCATTGCAGCATTGCAGCATTACAGAATTGCAAAATTCCTACAGACTCTTCCTTTCTATAGACTATCCCCCTTCCACATTTCCAGGAAACTGCGCACATCATGAAAGCTCACTTTGTTTTTTGAAAAATAAATTTTGGCTGCTTCGATTTGCTGTTCATTTGCTTTGAAGTGATGTAAAATATTGACCAGATGCATTTTCATATGGCCATATTGTATCCCTGTTGTTATCAAGGATCGGACTGCTGCAAAATTTTGTGCGAGACCCGTGGCTGCTGTAATCATCATTAAAGATTCAGCTGAAGGGTTTTCTAATAATTCTAAAGATCGTTTAGCCATTGGATGTAATGCTGTCAATCCACCGACAGTTCCCAACGCGATTGGGAGTTCTAATGAAAAATAAAACATGCCATCTTCAAGCCTGCAATCGCTTAAACTGCTGTAGCTTCCGTTTCGCGCTGCGTAGGCATGACCGCATGCTTCTACTGCCCGAAAATCATTTGCAGTAGCCAATACGACCGCATCTATGCCATTAAAAATTCCTTTGTTGTGTGTGACTGCACGATAAGGATCTTCTTTTGCAATTTGCACTGCTGTATAAAATCGCTCCGCAAATTCAGCCGCCTTGAGATTTCCAGCAAATTCACCCAATTCAGATATAGGACATTGCACCCAGGCACGTACCAAACATTCCGGTGTATAATTGGATAAAATACTCATGATAATTTCCGCATCACGCAAATCATCAGGCAGTGAAACCTTATTTAAAAAATAATTTTCCAAACTACTACTGAAAGATTCTAAACAGGAATTAATAAAATTAGCTCCCATTGAGTCACAGGTTTGAAAACCAATCAGCAATTGAAAATAGTTTGGGATCCCATCCAATTGTTTTAATTCAAACGATTCTACACCACCACCGCGCTGAAACATATTTTGTGTGACATCTTTTGCATTTGCCAACATCAGTTCCTGAATATCCGGAAGAAATTGTTTTAATTGTTCTGCCGTTCCCTTCCACTTAAAATGAATCTGTCCTAATTTCTTTGTATTTAATACTTCAGCATAAAATCCACCACGATCCATCCAAAATTTTGCTGCTGATGCTGCTGCAGCTACTACACTGCTTTCTTCAGTTACCAGGGGTACACAATAGGTCTTTCCATTGATTAAAAAATTGGGCGCAACACTGTATGGCAAAGGAAAATTCGTGATGGTGTTTTCACTAAACCCATCCAATATTTTTTGTTGGTCTTCATTGTGATGCCAGTAACTCATGAGTTCGTGCATCACATTTTCAGGATCTTTAAAAAAATGCTCTACCATCCATTTGATTTTACCTCGCTTGGATAGTTTTGAAAATCCGGATATTTTTTTTCCAGATTCCGGAGCCGTTTTTTTAGTGTCCAATGATTATTTAACTTTTAAAAAAGAAAATGCAAGATTTAAACCACGAATTTGTTGTTGAACAAAATATCGCAACTCTTCATAAGATCCTTGTGCGTATTTTAAAAAACCAGAAGCTTGGCCGTAAAGTGCCGGTATCTTGCTTTTACTGATGTAGTAATACCCATCGAGATAATCGCGGACCCCTCCTGATACAATCAATTGTTTGCAGGAAATGACTTCATTTGCAGCAAGGACATTGCAATAGTGCATCATTTCCTCAGCGGAATGTCCAATTTGAGCCAATCCGGCCAGAAGACTTGGTGAACCTTCCTTGCGATTCAATTCAAGCAATGCAAAATTGGTTCCTCCAAATGCTCCAAATTCAATTGCCTGTAAGGGCAGTTGCAACAATGCTTTTAAACTTTCAGGTCCCATGCCTTGTCCAACTTCTTTAACAATCACCGGAAAACTAAATTGATCCAATACTTTTTTTATGGTGTCGATGGGCGGATTTTTAAAGCGGTCTCCTTCAGCCTGCATAAACTCCTGCAATGGATTGACATGAATAATCAATCCATCAGCACGCAGCATATCCACCAATTTTTTAATTAATTCCTGTTTGGATTGCATAAACCATTGCTCAATTTGAGCAATCCCTAAATTGATATACAAAGGCAAATCATTTCCAATAAGTTCCCGCATATCAAAATCCGGTAACAATTCAGGGTGTTCTATTAATTTTCGACAAGAACCGAGCCCCATGCCTAAACCAAATTCCCGGCATGCCAAAGCCAGATTTTCATTTATTTTTTTTGCTTGCGCTGTGCCACCGGTCATGCTGGATACCCAGATCGGATAGGATAGGGTCTTATTGCCAAAAGCAATGGCTTGAATTTGATTTTCAGATGGATGCTTGCTTAAAACGGGCTCATAATAAAAACGGGCATCCAAATCCGGAATTCCGGTTTGTGACTTAAAAGCCAGCTCGATATGATCTTTTTTACGGTCGGATCGGTTTTCTGGAAAACTTGCCATTTAGTGATTTGTACATGAATAACAAAACCGTGTAAAATTAGATTAATTAACCCAGAGCCTGGATTTTACGTTATATGTTTACAACAAGAATTTGAACGCCAACAAAATATTCAATAAATTTGCAAAAAATTCAGCGATGAAGCCTTATATATTATTATTTATTTTAATATCTTCTTCCAGCCAGTCACAGATTTCGTCTGCTTTGTTAAAAAAAATGGAAACAAACCAAAAAATACCGGTTTTAATCCAATTTAAACAACAAGCAGATCTTTCTGGTATCAATTACAATTGGAGTAAAGAACAAAAAGCAGCTTATGCTTATCAGGTCTTAAATCATACCTCGGGATTGAGTCAAAAAAAATGTCAGGAATTACTCCAATCAAAAAACATCTCCTTCCGATCCTTTTATCTGGTGAATGCGCTTTGGACTGAACTAACAAAAGAAACTATCCTTCAAATTGCTGCTCTCGAAGAGGTCGACCGGATCAGTTACGATTCTCCTCAACGGGGGGTTCCTCAACAGGATCCAAGCATTCATTTAACTCAAAGGGCTCCAGAGATTACCTGGGGCATTAAACGAGTCGGTGCTGACCAGGTATGGGATTTGGGAATTAAAGGTCAGGGCATTGTTGTAGCCGGTGAAGATACTGGGGTACGCTGGGATGTCGCTGCTATCAAAGCGCGTTATCGTGGAAATACCAATGGACTGATAGATCACAATTACAATTGGCACGATGCCATTCATCAAATCAGTCCCTTGAGTGGCAATCCAAACAATCCTTGCGGACTGAATCTTAAAGAACCTTGCGATGACAATTCACACGGTACCCACACCGTAGGGACCATGGTCGGTGAAACCGCAGAACATGCTATTGGTATGGCTCCGGAAGCTCAATGGATTGGATGCCGGAATATGGAACAAGGAAATGGCGCTCCTTCAACGTATATTGAATGTTTTGAGTTTTTTCTGGCGCCTTATGACTTAGATGGAAAAAATCCTAAACCTGAATTGGCACCGCATGTCATTAACAACAGTTGGTATTGCAGTTTAGAAGAAGGTTGTGACACCACTGTATTTCCAATTATGGAATTGGTCGTAGAAAATTTACGTAAAGCCGGAGTCGTGGTCGTTGTTTCAGCGGGCAATGACGGTGCCGCTTGCAATACTTTGCGACATGTTCCAGCCATTTACGATGGAAGTTTTTCGGTTGGTGCTTTTCATCCTGACAATCACATCAGCAATTTCAGCAGCAACGGTCCGGTAAATAATTACAAAGCAACACGAATCAAACCCAATGTAGTGGCACCGGGTTCAGATGTATTGTCAACCCTGCCCGATGGCCAATTTGCATCCTGGAATGGAACCAGTATGGCCGGTCCGCATGTCGCTGGCTTAGTTGCTTTGATGATTTCAGCCAATCCACTTTTAGCTGGACGGGTTGAAACCATTGAAAGCATTATTGAAGAAACCGCCGAACCTTTTGTAGCTGATTTTGATTGCTTTCCATACTCTGGAACCCGCATTCCAAACAATACTTACGGTTACGGTTTGATTGATGCGCTGAAAGCAGTAAAAAAAAGCACAATTGTATGTGGGTACCATAGAAAACGAAGCCACTGCATTTCAAATTTATCCAAATCCGGTGTACGATGTATTGCAAATTGAAATTCTCAAAGGAATGCAAACTGAATTTGTACTTATGGACGCTTTGGGAAAAGAGTTAAAACGCATTTCGTTTAATGACAAACAACACACTGAAAATTTATCGGAGCTGAAACCGGGAGTTTATTTTATCCAATCTGTTTCCGGAACAGAAAAAAGGTCTTTTGTAAAAATGTAAGGCTTGGTTTTTTATGAGAAAACTTTACAATACCATTGACCGGGAAATCTTGATTGAAAAAATGCGGAGCAGTCAAGAAGAACGCATCACCATTTCATTTTATAAATATTGTAAAATTTTAAATCCGGATTTTTTTCGAAATTACTTATTCGAAAAACTGGATGATCTGGGCACCTTGGGAAGAATTTATCTGGCACACGAAGGAATCAATGCACAGATTTCTGTTCCAAAAGAAAATTTAAATTTGTTTATAAGTACTCTGGATGAGATCGAATTTTTAAAAAACATCCGTTTGAATTATGCTATTGAAGATGATGGAAAATCTTTTTTCAAACTCGTCATCAAACGACGTACTAAAATCGTTGCCGACGGCATTGAGGACCCTGAATTTGATGTAACCCAATGTGGAGTGCATGTCGATGCAGCAGATTTTAATAAGCTGTGCAATCAACCCGATACACTCATTGTTGACATGCGCAACCATTATGAATCAGAAATTGGTCATTTTGAAAATGCCATCACCCCGGATGTCGTTACGTTTCGGGAATCTCTTCCGATCATTGCCACTCAGTTGGAGGAATACAAGGATAAAAACATACTCATGTATTGTACCGGTGGCATTCGCTGTGAAAAAGCAAGTGCATTTATGAAATACAAAGGCTTTAAACATGTATTTCAATTAAATGGCGGCATCATTGAATATGCCAGACAAGTAAAATCACAAAATCTTGAAAATAAATTTTTAGGAAAGAATTTTGTATTTGACGAAC
This sequence comes from Saprospiraceae bacterium, assembly GCA_016712145.1. Classification (NCBI taxonomy): domain Bacteria; kingdom Pseudomonadati; phylum Bacteroidota; class Saprospiria; order Saprospirales; family Saprospiraceae; species Saprospiraceae bacterium. The sequence goes on along the minus strand of JADJRO010000001.1, from coordinate 2,878,156 downwards.
GATTGGGCGAGCGGATCACCGATTCAGTAATCAGTCATTGTCATCAATGTGGTGCTGTTTGTGATCATCACGTCAATTGCAAAAACGATCAATGCCATATTTTATTTATACAATGCCCGGAATGTGCAATTAAATACGAAGCGTGTTGTTCGAAGCGCTGTGCAGATTTTATTAAACTCGATGCCATCACACAAGAACAAATCAAACCAACGCTTGAATTTAATGGAAGTAAATTTTCAAAAGGCCGTTACAAAGCTTTGGGAAAAGACGAAGCCCTCAATTTGAGTGAATAATTTGCAGCTATTGGCTAAAGCTTCTAAAGAACCCATTATTAAATTGCAAACATGTCAAAACAGCTGTTAAAAGGAATCTTGAAAAAAAAATCACTTGGCATTAAAAGCCTGGCTGTTTTAATTGATCCCGATTATCTGAAATTAAAAAATCTCGAACAAACCCTTGCATTGTCACAAAAGCAAGGCGTTGATTATTTTTTTCTGGGCGGCAGTTTAATCTTACAGGATCGGATGGATGAAACCATCAAGTTGATTCGAGAGATGACCAATATTCCTATTGTACTCTTTCCCGGAAATAGTCAACAAATACATCCCGGAGCGGATGCTATTTTATTATTGTCATTAATTTCTGGAAGAAATCCCGACTATTTAATAGGTAAACATGTTGAATCGGCCATGCGACTCAAAGCCAGTCAACTGGAAGTCATTTCAACCGCTTACTTATTGATAGATGGTGCGCAAGCCAACACAGCAGCTTATATCAGTCAAACCCAACCCATACCTGCCAATAAGCCGGATATTGCTCTGGCTACAGCCATGGCAGGCGAGTTGCTCAATATGCAACTGCTTTATCTGGATGCAGGAAGTGGTGCCAGAAAACCAGTTCCGGAAACCATGATTCAAAAATTGAGTGCCCACATCCGTTTGCCAATCCTTGTAGGTGGTGGAATTCGCGATGGGGAAACCGTTTACAACATCCTTCAGGCAGGAGCAGATCTGATTGTAGTTGGAAATTTATTGGAAGAAGATCCCAAACAACTCAAAACCATTGCAGAATTGGTAAAGAACCATTCACCGCTACAAGTAAAAAAATCCTGAAATGCATGGATTGATTTTTCGCTCCACAGGAAGTTGGTATGAAGTCTGGGTAAATGAAATTCAAAAAACCATTCCCAGCAGGATTGTTGGAAAACTAAAACTTGACAAAGAAAATTTAACCAATCCCGTGGCCGTAGGAGATGAAGTGGAAGTCGAATTGGAAGATGAAATCAATGGTTTAATTAAATCTGTACTTCCCCGTAAAAATTACATCGCCCGGCAATCGCCGAAATCCCGCATGCAATTGCATTTAATTGCCTGCAACATTGACCAGGCCATTTTAATTACCAGCATTCGCGAACCCGATTTGAAAGCCGGATTTATCGATCGTTTTTTATTGACCACAGAACCTCAAAATATTCCGGTCCTTCTTGTTTTTAATAAATGGGATATTTATACAGAAGTAGATCGCATGATCTACACGGATATTAAAAATTTATATGAAAGCATTGGCTACAAAGTTTTAGCGGTTTCATCCAAAGATCAAACCGGCATTGCTTCATTAAAACAATGCATCCAAGGAAACGTAAACTTACTTTCCGGACAATCGGGCGTAGGTAAATCATCTATAATTAACAGTTTGCAACCAGATTTAAAATTAAAAACCAGTCAGTTGTCCGGTTATAGCGGCAAAGGAATTCATACCACCACCTTCGCAGAAATGTTTCCGGTAAATGAACAAACATTTATCATTGATACGCCCGGAATTAAATCGCTGTCATTTAATAATCTGGAAATTATGGATGTTGCACACAATTACCGCGAATTTTTTGAAGCATCTGCATCCTGCAAATTTGGCTCTCAATGTACGCATCGCAACGAACCCGATTGCGCTGTAAAAGAAAAAATGCTTGCCGGAATTATCAGTGAAGTCCGTTATAAAAATTATCTGAATGTATTAGAAGAAATCGAAGCTCAGAATTATTGGGAACGGAATAAGAAATATTGAAAGCGTATTTATTTAGTTAATCATTAAAACAGATTACAAATTTTAATCCTGGATCTAATTTAAAATTAAATTCGTAATAATTGAATTAAATTATTTTGAATTTTTTTATGCAGGTAGGAATTAAATTCAATAAAAATTTGATCAATTTATATTAATTGAGCATCTGAAATGGCTAAGTTGACAAAGTCAATTGGGTTGGTAAATGGAATCAATTTTGGTTCCATCCAATTTAATATATTAATAATTGATGTGTAAACTTCATTTGCACTCGTAAAATCTATTGAACTGCCATTAAAACAAACAGGTTCATTATGGTTAATCCTATTCCTAAATTTTCTAATAGTTTTAAGTTCCATCGATATTTGTTTTCTTTTTATGTTTGTGGGTAAGGAACTAAAAATCTGTATTGGTTTTCCGGACAATAATCTATAATGATATATTTCAAATAACTCTGTCCAAAAGCTGAATGTTAATTCTCCTATAATTTTACCTGGAGTAATTGGAATAAAATATTTGTTTAATTTATTTTCTGCATTTAAGATTTGATTTTTTAAATAATAATTATTTCCAGACAGAACGCTGTTACTCATAAAACCTTTTTTCTGATTAATGATCCAATTTGAATCACTAAAATGGGCAATTAGAATTTCATTGAGTCTATTTCTTAAGACAACTTCTATGACCCCTAATAATGGATGAAAGGACTGTGAAATTCTTAAATTTGCTATATATAATCGCTTAGTTTTATCAAACAGATTACCAGTGGCGTTATAATACCTTGTAATCCGCGCCGGAGAGAAATTATAGGTAAATTCAGAGTAAAGCATTTTATTTGAAAAATTAGAGATTTTATACGATATTTGTTCCGTGATGCTTGGTAAAGCCTCTTGCGTAAGCAACGTAACCAAGTAAAAGATAAAAGCCCAACAATTGTTGGGCTTTTTTATTTGTGCTCAATTGTTTGATAGCTAATCATTTAGATAATATTGTTTCATTAGAATTCTAGGATAATTCTTTAATCCTCGATATTAAGTTACCTAAAATTAAATCCGTAGAAATGGAATAATTTTTTTTGAATTATATATTTAACAAGAGGGAACTAAATTTGAAAATCAGGAGAATAAATCCTTTTTAATTAACTATATAAGATTAGACTTTTTATTGGTTTGAAAATTTCATTTATAACAATCGCAAATTTGCATTTATCCAGATTGTAAATTAAAAGGAGTATTCATCTAGAATTATACTTAATTGCATTTATCTTCATTAAGCAGTACGTAGGACTTTCTAATTAATCCAATTTTTCACCCGCCTCCCCGCCTTTTAGTATCTTCGCAAAAATTTTAATCCATGTATTTTACATTGACCGAAGAACAGATAGCTGTACGGGATGCAGCCAGGGATTTTGCCCGCAGGGAGCTGTTACCGGGCGTTATTGAGCGGGACGCCAAAATGCAATTTCCCAAAGAGCAGGTCCAGAAAATGGCCGAAATGGGCTTTTTGGGCATGATGGTCTCCCCGGAATATGGCGGTGGCGGCATGGATACCATCTCCTATGTCCTTGCCATGGAAGAAATCAGTAAAATCGATAATTCCTGTTCGGTGATCATGTCAGTAAACAACAGTCTGGTTTGTTGGGGACTCGAAAAAATGGGTACTGAAGAACAAAAACAAAAATACCTCCCCCGATTGACCAGTGGGGAGTGGATCGGCTCATTCTGTTTATCAGAACCGGAAGCAGGCAGCGATGCCACCAGTCAAAAAACAACTGCCGAAGATAAAGGAGATCATTACCTGCTCAATGGTACTAAAAACTGGATCACCAATGGGGGAAGTTCCAGCTTACACCTGGTAATGGCCCAGGCCAATCCGGAAGCCGGTAGCCGGGGCATATGCACGTTTATCGTTGAAGCAGGTTGGAATGGCGTAACAATCGGAAGTAAAGAAGATAAATTAGGCATTCGCTCGTCCGATACAACCAGCATCATGTATAATGATGTGATCGTACCAAAAGAAAATTTACTGGGCCCTCCGGGGGATGGTTTCAAATTTGCCATGAAAACACTTACCGGTGGCCGGATTGGGATTGCTTCTCAAGCTTTAGGGATTGCTTCCGGGGCTTACGAACTGGCTTTAAATTATAGTAAAGAGCGCAAAACCTTTGGCAAACCAATATCCAGCCACCAGGCCATAGCCTTTAAACTGGCGGATATGGCAACCGACGTGGAAGCAGCCCGACTCATGGTATTGCGCGCCGCCTGGATGAAAGACATGGGTCTTGATTTTGGTACAGCCGCAGCCATGGCCAAATTATTTGCTTCCGATGTAGCCATGCGCCATACGGTAGAAGCCGTTCAAATTCACGGTGGCTATGGTTTTGTAAAAGAATACCACGTTGAACGCCTGATGCGCGATGCAAAAATTACACAGATCTATGAAGGAACTTCTGAGGTACAACGCATTGTTATATCCAGAGCAATCCTCTCCGGGCAATTGTACCAACCCATGTGGATTGAATAAATAAAACTATGTTCGAACAAGCTTGGCATGTCGGGACTTTTGCCAAAATACCGGTAAAAATCCATTGGACCTTTATTCTTATATTAGTCTATGTTGCATCTACTTCTTTTTCACAGGGAGCAGGCTACGAAGCCATTTTTATTGAAATCTGTTTTGTGCTGGCCATGTTTTTTTGCGTCGTCCTGCATGAATTTGGACATGCCCTGACTGCCCAACGCTACGGCATCCGCACAGAAGATATCATCTTATTGCCCATTGGAGGGGTTGCCCGTTTGCGCAACATGCCGGAGAAACCTATCCAGGAATTGATCATCGCCGTTATGGGCCCAATGGTAAATATCATTATAGCAATTGCAGTTTTTATCAGCTTACTGAGCCTTTATGGAATTCCTTATTTTAGTTTGGATAATTTTCAAAACCTCGATTTTTCAAACTGGAAAGGCTTTCTTCCCCTGTTGATGATTTCCAATATCATGCTGGTGGTTTTTAATATGATCCCTGCATTTCCAATGGATGGCGGGCGGGTCTTGCGCGCCCTACTGGCCATGGGATTTGGTAGATTGAAAGCAACTCGCATCGCTTCGATTGTCGGACAAATTATTTGTGTTTTCTTAATTATAGTTGGTTTGTATTATGAAGCATATACCCTTGCCATTATTGGTGTGTTTATCTTTCTGAATGCTACACAGGAATACAAAAGTGTAGCACTCGACAGTGTTTTAAAAAATAAAACCATTCAGGATTGCTATCGAAAAGACTTTCACAGTTTCACAGATTATACAACGGTTAAAGATGCACATGATTTTATGATGCATCAAACCAACAAACATTTTATGGTGATCAATTTGTATGGTCAATACTGTGGCACGGTAACTGCAAAAGCCATCAAAGCAGCATATAAACTCAATCCGGAAACACGGATCTCAGAAATATATCAACCCAAAATTTTAAGTTTAAATTCAAGTACTTCCGTTGCGCATGCCTTGTATGCATTGCGCGGTCAGACCAATTTAATTTTAGTCACAGAAGCTGATGCCGTTGTCGGCGTTTTGGATCAGGAAAGCGTTCAGCAGCTCATAGATTTGGAGGGCTGAAGGCTAAAGGCTAGAGGCTTAATTGCTTATCCACATTCACTGACTACTGACTGTTAACTACTGACTACTGATTTTGGGGCTAGAGGCTAGAGGCTAAATTAGCTTGTTAGCTTGATAGCTTATCAGCTTTTTCCCCTTCAGACTAAACAAAGCTTGTCAGCTTAATCGCTTAACAGCTTCCTCACTAACTCCTAACAACTGCATTTGCTTCATTCTTATAAATTTGAATGAGTTCGTTCATAAGCGTTTCCATTTCTTCACTACTCATTTGACGGTCGTGATTTTCAAAAGTAAAACTTAAGGCATAGGATTTTTTACCAGGACCTATTTGTTCTGCATTTTCATAAATATCAAATAGCTGAACTGATTTTAATAAATTCTTAGAATGTTTAATTGCAATATCTTTTAATATATTAAATGGAACGCTTTGATCAATAATTAAAGCCAGGTCCCTTTTAATCGGTAAAAATTTACTAAACTCTGAAAACACTACCGGCTTATTTGAAATCAATGCAGCCAATGCTTCCAAATCTATTTCAGCGTAATAAACTTCTTTTTTAATATCAAAAATAGCAAGCAATTTAGATTGCAATTTTCCAAATTGAATGATGTCCGTGTTTGCGGATTTATATTCAACACCCCACTCAAATACGTGCTTGTTTTCAAAAGATTCAAAAGTTGGGATTGGCAATTGCAATTGCTTTAATATACTTTCAACAACTGCTTTGATCTGATAAAAATTTTGTGCGGCCGGTTTTGGATCAGACCAATGTGCCGCATGTTGCAAACCACATAACCAGATTCCCAGTTTTGATTTTTCTTGAACCTGGTCTCCATTCCGGATATAGGTTTTAGCCATTTCATAAAATGCTAAATCTGTTTGTTGCCGGTTGCTGTTGTATTGAATCGCTTCCAGTCCACCAAAACAAATGCTTGGCTTCATCGCATTCAAATGAATATTGGATGTGTTGTGAATAATTACCAGATCTTCTTCCCGATATAAACCAGACTGTATGCAAATCCCTGAACGCATCAAGGATAAACTCATAATCTCCTGTAAATTATTTGCACTCAGAAAACCTGCAATTTCTTTTCGGATCGGATACAAGGATCCTTTGGATTTTGGAAAAGAAACTTGCATTTTTTCCGGAATTGGAATATGCTCAAATCCATATACGCGACATACTTCTTCTACCACATCCGGCATTCGTAAGACATCGGGTTTATTGGTAGGAACAAAAACATGGAGGAATCCATTCTGTAAATCTTCAATCTCCATTTCCAATGCAAACAAGACCTGCTTTAATTTTTCCAAATCCAATTCCATTCCAGATAATTGGATGGCTTGATTTACATTTAATTTTATTTTAGCTGGTGTTATGGGTTCAGGATATAAATCGATCAAAGCCGAGCTAATTTGTGCATCACAGGTTTTTTGCAAAAGATAAATTGCACGCTGCAATGCAAAAATCGTTAGATTTGGATCGGAGCCTTTTTCAAAACAACGGGCAGATTGGGTTCTCAAATTGTGTGACATGCTGGACTTTCGTACCGCGCTGGCATTGAAATGAGCAGATTCCAAAAAAATAGTTTTTGTTGAATTACTAATTCCTGAATTCATCCCTCCAAAAACACCGGCCATACACAATCCTTGTTTGCTGCTATCGCAAATCATCAGATCATCCGAACGCAGACTGCGTTCAACTCCATCCAAAGTCACAAATTTGGTATCTGCCTCCAGGGTATCTACCAATATGCGGTGCTCTTTTATCCTATCGTAATCAAATGCATGCAAGGGTTGACCCAATTCATACAAAATATAATTGGTCACATCTACAACATTGTTTATAGGATTTAAATCCATGCTGCGAATGGCAGTTTTCAGCCAATCAGGAGATTCCTTTACTTCTATTCCTGAGATACAGATCCCACTATAGCGCGGACATAAAGCCGAATTTAAAACCTGGACCTTCATGTCCAATGATTTTACCTGCGTTTCCAACGTTCCCAATTCGATTTCGCGAAGTTGCTTTGTAGGATCTTTATGCACGCGGTACCAGGCTAATAAATCTTTAGCTACACCCAAATGACTCATGGCATCAGCCCGGTTGGGTGTCAAACCGATTTCAAAATAAACATCTGTTTTTAAATTCAAATACTCTGCTGCCGGGGTACCTGGAACGGCATTTGGATCGAGTAGTAACAATCCTTCGTGGTTGTCACTCAATCCCAGTTCGTCTTCTGCACAAAGCATGCCTTCTGAAGCTTCCCCCCGTATTTTTCCAGCTTTAATCACAAAAGAATCTCCATTTTTAGGGTACATGGTAGCCCCAATCTGGGCAAGAAACACTTTCTGACCTGCTGCAACATTTGGTGCTCCACAAACTACTTGCAATGTCGTCCCATTTCCGGGATTAACTTTTGTTAAATGCAATCGATCTGCATTTGGGTGTTTCCAGCACGCTAATATTTCCGCAACTACAATATCTTTTAAACCCCCTTTGAGCGCTTCTACTGTTTCGACGCTTTCTACCTCTAAACCCAAAGAAGTCAAGATGGAAGCCAATTCATCCACGCTTTCTGAAATATCAATGTATTGCTTTAACCAATTTAATGAAATACGCATAAATTCATGAGAATGAGGGGCAAAATTAATCCAGATTTTTGGTTAATGGATAGTGGATAATTATTTATAAAAACGGAGTTGAGGAAGTCTGAAGGTCTGGAGGTCTAAACGTCAGGAGGTCTGAACGTAAGGAGGTCTGAGGACCTATTTTATGATGTGTGGATGAATATTAATTACATAATTGTATTTAACTCAGAACTTGGTTTTCCACCCGTCCAGACCTTCAGTCGTTCAGACCTTCAGTCGTATATTTTTTCATACTCGTAAAGGTGGAAAGAGGCAAAGAAGAAAAGAAGTAAAGAAGTAAAGAAGATGCATCCTACTATCAACTGACACCTATCACCTAATTCATAATCTTGTAATTTCAGCTCCTACGGCATTCAACCGTTCATCGATGCGCTCATAGCCACGATCAATTTGATGTATGGAACGGATCGTGCTTTTTCCAGCAGCAGATAATGCAGCAATAAGAAGGGCTACACCTGCTCGTATATCTGGTGAGGTCATATCAATGCCTCGCAAGCTAAATTTTCGATTCAGTCCGATGACGGTGGCTCTGTGCGGATCACATAAAATAATTTGAGCACCCATATCAATGAGTTTATCTACGAAAAACAATCGGGACTCAAACATTTTTTGATGAATAAGGACACTGCCTTTTGCCTGGATGGCCATGACTAAAAGCGCACTCATTAAATCCGGAGAAAATCCCGGCCAGGGTGCATCGTAAATGGTCATTATGGACCCATCCATAAAACTCTGTATGGTATATTCTTCTTGTTCCGGAATCAGAATATCGTCTTGTTCGAATACCATTCGAACACCCATACGCTCAAATACAAAGGGTATTATTCCTAAATGTTCAATCCCTGCATTGGTAATGCGCAATTCTGATTGGGTCATTGCCGCCAGGCTGATAAAGCTGCCAATTTCAATCATATCCGGCAATAAGGTATGTTCGGTACCCTTAAGTTTCTCTACTCCTTCAATAACCAATAAATTAGAACCCAATCCGCTAATTTTGGCACCCATGCGGATTAACATGTGACATAATTGCTGAATGTAGGGTTCGCAGGCTGCATTGTAAATGGTGGTCGTGCCTTTTGCAAGGGTTGCAGCCATCAGGACATTGGCTGTTCCCGTTACAGAAATTTCATCCATCAAGATGTAAGCTCCCTTTAACTGATCTGCGGTAATCCGGTACTCAGATTTTGAATCATCAAATTGAAAATCAGCATTGAGCTTTTGCAATCCTAAAAAATGGGTGTCCAATCGTCTCCGACCGATCTTATCTCCACCTGGTTTAGGCAGTACAGCCCGTTTGAAACGAGCCAATAAGGGCGCCAACAGCATGACAGAGCCCCTAATTTTTCTGGCATTGTTTTGAAATTCTGGTGTACCGAAATAGTCTAGATCTACGGTGCTTGCTTCAAAGGTATAACTGTGGGCATCGTGCTTTGTTACGCTTACTCCCAATCCGGCAATTAATTCAATCAAATGACGAATGTCAAGGATATCCGGGAGATTATTAATTCGTACGGGTTGGTCCGTTAAAAGCGTTGCACATAAAATTTGAAGGGCTTCGTTTTTTGCACCCTGTGGTTGCAAACTGCCTTTTAATTTCTTACCACCAATAACTTCAAAACAATCGTTTCCTGACATACATTAAAATTCAGCTCCAAATGTAAGTATTGTCTAACAATTAACTTGCCGGCTCATTGAAGCCAAGGATTTTTGATAGGGCCACCTAATGGAAGTTTTTTTGAAAGAATGGCCTTAAATCAATAAATCGGTAAACTCTTCCAAAATCATTCCGGTTGCTCCCCAAATGACCAATTCGTTGATTTGAATGGTTGGTACCGTCATAATGGGCCCATGGCTTGTTTTAAGTTCCTGATTTTTTCGATTCTCGACCAATGGCAATTGATCCAGTTCGATTTCATGAATACTTAAAATTTCTTGTTCTTGAATTTCAAATACCGGCAATCCTTCAAAATATGCAACGTAGGGATAGACCAGGTAATCACTTACCGGAATGTATAACGAACTCAAGGCTCCAATTTTGTGAATTCGATCTTTGGCAACTCCAATTTCTTCTACCGTTTCTCGTAAAGCAGTATCCCAAGTATCCTGATCTGTGGGGTCTACTCGCCCTCCTGGTAGTGCTATTTGCCCTTTGTGCTTATCCTGAGGATGGTTGGACTGGCGGGTTATTAAAGGAAAATAGAACTTCTGATTTTTTTGGTAAAGTAGGATCAGCACTGCGGCCTGCTGAGCATTTGCCGGAATCTTATAGTCCAGGCGGGACGCAAAAGGTGCCAGCCTTTGGTGTGCCGCCTTACCTGGAAGTCCAGACAGGATATTATTTGAAATTTTGTGAATTCGATCCATGAATAAAACAAGAACCCGGCAAGATGCTACCAGGTTTAAATAAAAGACAGTTGTTGAAAATTATTATTTATTGCTGAGCTTTAAATACTCTTCCAAAGCCATGGTCATGGAAGGCGTTTCGACTGTAGGTGCCTGAATATCGAGTATCAATCCGGCATCAACGACTGCTTTCGCTGCAGCATTACCAAAAGCGGCAATTCGGGTATCTCCTTGTACAAAATCGGCAAAATTGTCAAACAGGGATTTGATTTCTAATTGACTAAAGAAAACAATGATATCGTATTTAATTTCCTTCAAATCTGAAAGGTTTGCACTCACTGTGTGATACATGGGGGATTCATGAAATTTTACTTTCAATGATTTTAAATAATTGGCAACTTCGGGATTACCCGTTTCGGAGCAGGGTATTAAAAAGGGTCCTGTTTCTTTATGTTTGTTGAAGTAGTTGGTTAATTCAGTAACCGATTTGGTCCCATTAAAAACTTTCCTTTTTCTAAAAATAATAAATTTTTGTAAGTAGTTTGCAATGGCTTCCGTTGCGCAGAAATACTTATTCATTTCATTGATTTTGAAACGCATTTCTTCTGCAAGTCTGAAGTAATTTTCTATTGCACTCTTACTGGTGAAAATGACATTTGGGTATTCATCATGCCGTATCCGTTGTCTCCTGAATTCTTTTTCAGTATAGCCTTCCACTTGAATAAACGGACGCCAATCTACAATGACATTAAACTTAGTTTCCAATTCAAAATAAGGAGATCGTTCTGGCTTAGGCTGAGATAATAAGATGGATTTAACCTTCTTATACCTATTTGTTTTTTTTGCAACGATGGCAGTCGGTTTGGTCGGCATTTCCTTCGGCATTCAAAACACGCCCTGCCTTTCCAGAAATTTGAACATTAAGACAAGGGGTGCAATTTCGAAGGTGCAAAGATACAATAAAAAATGAAAAATGTGCTCCCGCCAAATATTTGCCGAAAAGATAATCTCCCGCAATTGCCGGTACAGGTACAGGAAAGCAAACAGACTGATAATGATATAGATAGACTTCTGGGCGATCGCCGGACTGACAAATGTAATCACAAAATCTGCCGGAATTAGAATAATTGCCATGATACAGGAAAAGATCACTATGCTAAATAAATATCGGTCCGCTTCCTTATAAACGCCATAAATCAAGCCCAATACTTTTAAACTGATATGCCTTATGCTGTAGATCGTTAAAACAAACAGGGTAATATATAGAATGTAGACAGGTTCTCTTAGGCCTTTAAAATGGATAATAGATAGATATAAAAACAGACTGATGCCAATAAAGTATAGTCCGTACAACAGATAATAAATTAAAAAATTCTCCTCTTTACTCTCCCGATATAACAAACTCAGAAAATTGAGATTTAATAAGCTCCGATATAACTTAATCGTAACATTCCGGTTGATGTTTAATGCAATGGCCAAAAGAAAACTTAAAAACAAGAGTGCCCAAAAAAGCAAGGATTGTACATCCGTTGTATTGATTCTGCTGTTGTTTGGTTCCTGAATCCATTTAAAATATTGGATATCCGGCGCACCGGGGGAGCCTTTTATTTTTTGAGTTTGACCCGGTCTTAATTCAAACGGGTTTATTAAATTGCTCAAGGGTGTTGTATCTGCAATTTCTGCAGGGATCTCAGATGGGCTCTTGCTTTTTATTAATTCAAATGGATTTTGGGTCTGTCCGTAGATTGGTTGGACAGTCTGAATCAAGGTCAAACAAATTAGTACGCTTAAAATTCGGATCAGGGGCATATAAATTTAAATCCGATTCCGTGTATATTATCAATTTTAATGTCCAGGTCTTCACTTAGATATTTTCTCAATCTGGAAATAAATACATCCAGACTTCTGCCCATAAAATAGTCATCTTCACCCCACAAGGTTTCAAGAATTACTGAACGCTTAATGACTTTGTTTTTATTTTTTAATAGAAAACTAAGCAATTCACTTTCACGCTGGGTTAAAATTCTTGCATCCTCATTAAGGACCAGTTGATATTCAAGTGGCATGTAAATATATTTGCCAACCTGAATTTCCTTTTCTTCAGAAGGCGCTTCAAATACTTTACTTCTTCTTAAAAAGATTTCTATTTTAAGGATGAGTTCCTCAATACTAAATGGTTTCGTCAGATAATCGTCCCCTCCTAATCGTAGGCCATGGATACGATCCTCTTTTAATGATTTTGCAGTTAAAAATAAGATCGGTACCTGATGGTCCTTTTTACGGATATTTTCTGCAATAGTAAACCCATCCATTTCTGGTAACATGACATCTAGAATGACCAGTTCGAATTTCTCATTTTTAAATTTTTCGAATGCAGCGGCTCCACTGGAACAATGCACAACTTCATAACCCTGAAGCTCCAGGTGGTCTTTGGTTATGAATGATAAGGTTTCGTCATCTTCTGCATAAAGTAATCGCGCTTTTTTCATCGATAAGAATTTTTGAGCAATATACGTACAATTGTGCCTTTGTTGTATTCGCTGTCTATACTAAGTTCAAAACCATGTTCGTCACAGATCCTTTTAACGTAATACAGACCAATTCCAAAGCCTTTTACATTGTGAACATCTCCTGTTGAAACTCGGTAAAATTTTTGAAATAAATACGGAAGCTCGTCTTTTTGAATTCCAATCCCTTGATCTTCAATTTCTAATAAACAGCTTCCATTTTGGTCCACCGTACGTACTTTAATATGCGGTTGGTCCTTGCTGTATTTGACTGCATTATCCAATAAATTTGAAAATACATTCATCATATGAAAACGATCTGCTTTTATTTTATGGTTCAGGGCTTTTAAATCATACTCCATAGTGCCTCCGGTGTCCCGGATTCGCATTTGAAGTTGGTTGCAAATTTCTTTTAAATTTTCATGAATATCCATTTCTTCTTTACGCAAACTAAATGAAGATGACTCCATTTTTGCAATTTGCAATACCTTTTCTACCTGATCATTCAATCGTTGATTTTGATCTTTAATAATATGGGCATACTGCAACAACCGTTTATCATCTTCAATTAATGGATGATTTAATAATACATCGGCAGAAATTTTTATGGAAGATATCGGCGTTTTAAATTCATGCGTCATGTTATTTACAAAATCCCGCATGAGATCAGAATATCTTTTTTGACGAAGAATAATAAAAATAGCACCTGCCAATGTTAAGCACGCTGCCAGAATCAATCCTGAAAAAAAAATAACATAGCCTAATTTTTGGTATACAAATGAATCTTTGTCAGGAAATCGTACCACAAAATAATTGGTGATATCTGTCTTGCTTGCTTTTTTCTTTTTAGTGGTTATTTTCTTTTTACCTGGAACATTGCAACAATCACTATAGATTAATTCATTTGTCGAACAATCATAAACACCATATTCGAATGGGATGCTGATGCCTTGTTTATCAAATTCTGTTTCCAGTAAAACAGCCAGTACCGATTGGTCGATGGGTGTATTTACATTAACAAGATAAAAGTTGCCTGATTCTCTAACGATCAGCCCTTTTTCTGTCAATTTGGCTTTATTGTATTTTGCAATCCCATTGGCTGCATTTCGCAATGCAATGCTTACCGATTGGTGAAAGGTAGCCTCTTCCTTATTAAAATTTTGTTTAATAAAATAAGCCTGCATTCCTAAAATGCCCAGAATGATCAACACACTCAGGATGATTATCGCTGTAATTTTACCAGATGTCAATGCGCTGTTTTATTAATCAATAACTAATTTAGGCCGAATTGGTTTAAAAATGAATCAAGCTCCCGCATCCACTAATTCCATCCAACGGGCCTCTTTTTGTCGAATGATCTCCTGAATTTCTGTCAACCGCTTGTTGACCTCAGCCATTTGATCAATTTGTAAGGTGCCATCAGAAAATTTGTTAACCAAAACATCCCGCTCTGTCAATAATTTTTCCAGCTCTTTTTCTATTTTAATTAACTCTTTTTTCTCTTGTTGGCCAGTCCGTCTATCTCGGCTTACAGGCTCTTTTGGAATATCAGAATTCTTAGTTGATTGTTCCTGTTCCTTAGCTGCATCCTGCACATTTCGATAGTTGGAATAATTTCCAGGAAAATCTTCGATCACCCCTTCATCCTTTAATACAAAAATATGTTGGACAATCTTATCCATAAAATATCGATCGTGACTGACTACCAAAACACATCCCGGAAAATCTTGCAAGTATTCTTCCAATACGTTTAAGGTAATAATATCTAAATCATTGGTAGGTTCATCCAGTATTAAAAAGTTCGGATTGGAAATAAGAATTGTCAATAAGTACAATCTGCGCTTTTCACCTCCACTTAATTGAGAAACAAAAACTTGTTGTTGTGGTCTTGGAAATAAAAAACGCTCGAGCAATGCTTCTGCAGATAGCTTATGGCCTTTCTTTAATGGAATATAATCAGCAATGTCTCGAATGACATCAATGACGCGTTTGTCTTCAATGATCTGCAATCCATCTTGTTGATAATATCCAAATTGAACGGTCTCTCCTAAAATTATTTTACCCTGATCCACTTTAGCAGTCCCGGTAAATAGTTTCAACAAACTCGTTTTACCGGATCCATTTGGACCAATAATTCCAATTCGATCGGTAGGTTTAAATTTATAACTGAAATTTTTTGCAATCCATTTATGATCATAGGATTTGGAAATATTGTGCAACTCCAAAACTTTAGTGCCTAATCGTGGTTGTTCAATTTCAAATTCAATAGTTCCTGCTTCTTTAGGTCCAACCAATGATTCTTTCAGATCATAAAAACGATCTACGCGTGCTTTATTTTTAGTTGTTCGGGCTTTCGGCATTCGTCTAACCCAATCCAACTCCTTACGCAACAATTTTTCAGTTTTATCCCGGTAACTTTCTTCGTTTTGCATACGAATCGCCTTTTTCTCCAAAAAGCTCTCATAATCTCCTTGGTATTTGTATAAAACACCCCGATCCAGTTCATAAATCTGATTACAGACATTATTTAGAAAATAGCGATCGTGCGTAACCATCAGTAGGGTAATTTGGGAACTTTCCAAATATTTTTCCAACCATTCGATCATTTCCAAATCCAGGTGATTGGTAGGTTCATCGAGAATTAAAAATTCAGGTTTTCCACATAAAATCCGAACCATGGCCAAACGCTTTTTTTGTCCACCACTTAGATTTCTTACTTTAAAATTAAAATCCGGTAATTGAAATTTTCCAAATAATTCCCGCATGGTTGTATCCAATTCCCAGGCATGATGTTCATCCATTTGGGCCAATGCCTCTTCCATTTCCTTTTGATCGTGGGTGTGTTGCGCATGATACAGGGCTTTCAGGGGAGCCATCCAGGCTTCATTGGCATTCAATATCGCATCTAATAAACTGTCATCCGGGCTAAAATCAGGGTCCTGACTCAAATAGCCGATCCGAATGTCTTTATTGATATACATGCTTGCCAAATCACCATCCGGACTATCAATTCCGGCAATGATTCGAATCAAAGATGACTTTCCGGATCCATTCCGGGCTACAATTGCTGCTTTGTCACCCTGACTGATCGCAATTGCCAGATCTTCAAATAAAGTCTTTTCACCAAATTTTTTAGTGATATGTTCAAAATTGAGATAATTCACGGCTGCAAAGAAAAGAAAATCCTCGTTAAGAAGATTGTTATGAGTTGTAAATAGGATAAATGAATGCTGTTTGCTCTAAAAGAATCCAAAAATTAAAATGTAGCTTCTTCCTTCTATGTTTTCTTTATACCTATGTGCCTATGTGGTTCAATTACATTTTTTTTTTGAAACACATAGAGACATAGGAACATAGATACAGAGAATTGATTTACTTCTTGATTAACTATTGTTTCCTAAATCCCTATGTACCTATGTGGTTCAATTACAATCTTTTTTGGAACACATAGGGACATAGAAACATAGATGCATAGAATTGATTTCTTTTTAATTAACTATTGTTTCCTAAATCTCTATGTGCCTATGTGGTTCAATTACATTTTTTTTTGAAACACATTGGGTTTTCTAATAACGATGCCCTTGAAACCCGATTTTAAATCCTTCGTTTAAAACTTCTTTTTGGTAACGCTTTGACCAAATTAATGGATTGGTATGATTCATATGAATGAAGACAATTTTGGATTTGCTTGCTTTCGTTTCAGCGTGAAACAAATCCATGGTTTCTTTAACCGTTGGATGCGGTACCTCCTGAATATTTCGCGATTTTAATTCATCCATTGAATAAAAAGTAGCATCTAAAAATGCAAGGTCAACTTTATTTACTTCATCCACAATGTTGCGATTCCATAAATTCCACTTGTCAATATCAGGAATAAACAAATACGTTTTAGCACCACTTGTTATTTTAAATCCTGCGGTCTCTGAAAATTCATCGCGATGGGGAACAGTAAATGCCGTTACAGATAAGGAAGCAGAAAGTACGATTTTTTGATCCGGATTAATCGCTTGGATAACGATGTTATTAAGTTTTATTAATTGACTCCAGGGACCATTCTCTTTAATAAAATTGCAAAAGCGTTCCAATCCAAATACAGGAATTTCTTTTGAATTTTTTACTTCCCTTCCCAATTGCATCAATCCACTGTAATGACCGATGTGTGCATGCGTGATAAAAATGCCATCAGGCATGAGTGGGTATTGATTGCCTGTTAGTTTATTGAATAAATGAATTTGTTTTGAAATATCTGGAGTCGCCTCAAACAAATACCACTTTTTATTTTGTGGATCGATTACAGCCAGTGACACCACCATGTGAGCTTTTTTCAAGTCTTTCCAGGCAGGTTTACAACAATTGGCCTCACAACCCATGTGAGGATAGGATCCATCTTGAGAAATTCCTAATAAGAGTACGGTTGAACTATCTTGAGCGCTTAGGTTCCAATTAAAAAATAATATATAATGCAGAAACAATAATTTATAAAACGACTTCATAGTTAAATTTCTTTCAATCGTTTTTTTAATGCATTCATTTCATCCCGATGGGAGGCAGCCTGAATGAAATCAAGATCTTTCGCTGCTTGTTTCATTTTTAATTCTGTTTGTTGAATGAGTTTTTCCAATTGATCCCGATTCATATAAGCAACCAATGGATCGGCTGCAATATTTGTTTCATCTTTTTCAAAATAAACTTTTGAATGTCCCCTCATATCCAAAATCGAACTCTTATGCATGATTTCTTCCCGCGTTTTACTCAGGGTTTGAGGGGTAATCTGATGTTCTTCATTATAAGCCATTTGGATAATGCGACGTCGATTGGTTTCGTCGATAGTCCGTTGCATAGAATCCGTGATTTTATCAGCATAAAACAACACCAGACCGTTGACGTTTCTTGCTGCACGTCCCGCAGTTTGTGTCAGGGATCTGTCATTTCTTAAAAATCCCTCTTTATCTGCATCTAAAATTGCAACTAAAGAAACTTCAGGCAAATCCAAGCCTTCCCGCAACAAATTAACCCCCACCAGTACATCAAATTCACCCAAACGCAAATCGCGCAATATTTCCACACGTTCCATGGTATCTATTTCTGAGTGGATGTATTTACACAAAATATTCAATCCTTGAAAATATTTACTCAATTCCTCAGCCATTCGTTTTGTCAGTGTTGTTACCAACACACGTTCCGATTTTGCCTTTCGTTGCTGAATTTCATGCATTAAATCATCAATCTGATTAAAAGATGGGCGTATTTCAATTGGAGGATCCAATAAACCCGTAGGACGCACTACTTGTTCGACAAATACACCTTCGGTTTCTGTTAATTCATAATTACCGGGTGTTGCACTGACGTAAATAACCTGATTGATTTGTTGTTCAAATTCATCAAAATTTAATGGCCGGTTATCCAGAGCAGATGGAAGTCGAAATCCAAATTGCACAAGGTTTTGTTTTCGGGCTCGGTCGCCTCCCCACATTCCCCGTATTTGAGGGATTGTAACGTGGCTTTCGTCAATAATTAGTAAATAATCATCTGGAAAATAATCCAACAAGCAAAAGGGTCGGGTACCCGGTACCCTGCCATCAAAAAAGCGGGAGTAGTTTTCAATTCCACTGCAATAGCCCAATTCGCGAATCATTTCCAAATCAAATTGGGTTCGTTCTTCAATCCGCTTCGCTTCCAAATATTTTCGCTCAGATTCAAAATAAATTTTTTGAGCCTGCAATTCATCTTCAATAGAATAAATGATGTTTTTCAGTCGGTCTTTAGGTGCAACATATAAATTAGCTGGAAAAATGGCCGCATGGTCCATACTGGTGACTCGTTTGCCGCTGCTCAACTCAATTTGATCAATGTTTTCAATTTCATCTCCAAAAAAATGGATGCGGTATCCATAATCGGCGTAGGGTAAATGGATGTCCACCGTATCGCCTTTGACCCTAAACTCTCCCCTGTTTAATTGGGTTTCTGTGCGGCTGTATAAACTGTCCACGAGTTTGTATAAAAATGCATTTCGAGGATACACCTGTCCTTTTTGAATTCGAATGATGCCTGATTTGTAATCTTCAGGATTTCCCATCCCGAAAATACATGAAACGGTAGCCACCATGATGATGTCCCTTCGTCCGGAAAGCAAGGAAGACGTTGCTTTTAATCGCAATTTATCGACCTCCTCATTGATCATTAGATCCTTTTCAATAAATGTATCAGTAACTGACAGGTAGGCTTCCGGTTGGTAGTAATCGTAATAGGAAACAAAATATTCAACCGCATTATCCGGAAAAAATTCCTTGAATTCTCCGTACAATTGTGCGGTCAAGGTTTTATTGTGCGTCATCACCAAAGTCGGTTTATTGACCTGGGCAATTACATTGGCAATGGTGAATGTTTTACCAGATCCTGTTACCCCCAATAAAACCTGTTGACGTTCCTGCTTGTTAATCCCATCAACTAATTGTTCGATGGCCTGGGGTTGATCACCGGTAGGTTTGTAAACGGATTCTAGTTTAAACGACATAACAAAACGGTAAAAATAAGCCCCATTTGGAACAAGCTGAAATTATAAATTTACATAACAAGAAAACAGGTCAGGGTCCGGCTTTGATCATCCTGCATGGTTTATTTGGGAGTTTGGATAACTGGCAAAGTATCGTGCGTTTATTAAGTACCGATTTTACTGTTTACAGCCTGGATTTAAGAAATCATGGCAAATCGCCTCATACGACCACATTTTCTTTTGAAAGTATGGCTCTTGATGTTTTTCAATTTATTGAAAAACATCAATTACAAGCCCCAGACCTTATAGGACATAGTATGGGAGGCAAGGTCGTGTTGAAAATGCTCAGTATGCAAGCCCAAAAACTAGGGCGAGCTATGATTCTGGATATTTCCCCTAAAGTATATAACCGTGGTCATGATTCAATATTTAAAGCACTGTTTAAAATAAAGCTTGAAGCACTGCAAAGACGGGATGAAGCTGATTTGATCTTGCAATCTGAAATTAGCGATTTGGTAGTTAGACAATTTTTATTAAAAAATTTAGACAGACAGTCAACTGGAGGTTTTAACTGGAAATTTAATTTAAAAAGTCTTTTTGAAAATTACCACCACATTTTAGAAGAAATTAAATTTAATCAGATCATATCCAATGAAGTTTGTTTTGTAAAAGGCGAACACTCGAATTACATTGAGGCAGAAGAAATGGAAGAATTAAAAAAAACTTTCATACATGGACAATTGATAGAAATAAAAGATGCCGGACATTGGATCCATGCAGATCAACCCATGAAGTTGTTGGAAGTAATTAAAACATTTTTTTTATAAAAACTCATTCACGTGTTTGCAAAAAAATCATTTGGCCAACATTTTCTTCATAACAAACATGTGTTAGAAAAAATTGCTGCACTGATAGCTGCAACACCAGGAGATTACTTATTGGAAATTGGTCCCGGCAAAGGAGCCTTAACCCGTTATCTGAAAAACCTGAAAGCAAACTTTATTGCCGTGGAAGCAGATCGGGACATGCAGGATTATTTATTGCAACATGATTTGTTATCGGAAGATCAATTGATAAAACAGGATATTTTAAAACTTGATTTTAAAGATGTGTTTGATGCGCATCCGTTTGTATTGTGTGGAAATTTTCCATACAACATATCGTCTCAGATCATTATCAAAACATTGGAAAACGCAGATCGGATACCCTGTATGATTGGAATGTTTCAAAAAGAAATGGCCATGCGCATTATTTCACCCCCTGGTTCGAAAGAATATGGTGGATTGAGTGTAATTACCCAACTCTTATATCATACCAAAAAGTGTTTTGACATTTCACCCAGTTCGTTTAGTCCGCCTCCCAAAGTGATATCCAGTGTTTTGCAGCTTACACGCAGAC
This sequence comes from Saprospiraceae bacterium, assembly GCA_016712145.1. Classification (NCBI taxonomy): domain Bacteria; kingdom Pseudomonadati; phylum Bacteroidota; class Saprospiria; order Saprospirales; family Saprospiraceae; species Saprospiraceae bacterium. Next base: position 2,857,087 of record JADJRO010000001.1, on the reverse strand, counting down.
AGGATGCCATTTCAAACACAACTTATCATGCGGTTCAAAAATTGGTGCGGCAATCTTTTCAATATCGGAGGAAAACTTTAAGAAATAATTTAAAGTCCTATGTTCAAAACCAAGACCTGCTTCAAGATCCATTTTTTGACAGGCGGCCGGAAGATTTGGCACCTCAAGAGTATGTTCAACTCTTAAAAAACTTAGATTTATAGCTTAAACCAGTAGCGCTAAATTAGCCAGGCTGTCGGGATGACTGGATTCGAACCAGCGGCCTCTTCGTCCCGAACGAAGCGCGCTACCAGGCTGCGCTACATCCCGAATGTAAATTGAATCCACGGTGCATGTGCACACACGGCTGGGTTAAACCCATTTTCAAAGATAAAAAGAAAGGAAATGTAGGGGTTAAAAAACAGAAAGGTCGCATCAAGGCGATGCGACCTTTCTAATCCCTGTGGGAATAAAATCCCGACTTTAACGAAGCTTAAAAACTCTCACTTATTATCTAAAACGCAGCTTCCATGCGCTTGGTTTCAATTTCCTGTTAAGGTTTTGCTAAAAATGAATGCTAACTGATGAGGCTGTCTGCTATTGAAGCACCATGGCCTGCTCCTCCATCATTTTCCGGATATTGATGAGGGCGTAACGCATCCTGCCCAAAGCTGTATTGATGCTTACTCGAGTCAGTTGGCTGATTTCTTTAAAACTCATATCGGCATAATGCCTTAACACAACCACTTCCCGTTGCTCATCCGGCAGTTGATCTACTAAACTGCGAATTCTGTTGTGGGTTTCTGAACGGATCATTTGATCCTCCCGGTTCTCATCTGGCAATTCCAAAACATCAAAAATGTCGAAATCATCGCCTCCGCTTACTTTAGTCCGCCTTTTATTGCGTCTAAATTGATCCACACACATATTGTATGCAATCCGGATAGCCCATTGGCCAAATTTACCTTCGTGGTTGTAACTCCCTTTCCGAAGGGTGTCAATAATCTTAATAAAGACATCCTGAAAAAGGTCTTCTGCCAACTCCCGGTCCTTGACGAACAGGTAAATAGACGTATAGATCTTTTGCTGGTGACGCTTTAATAATTCGGAGAAAGCGGACTCGTCGCCTTGAAGATACAGATCAATTAGGGCTTGATCTGTTAGATTAATTACTTGCATACCCTTATTTTTAAAGATGAATAAAGTGTAGAAGTTTTAATCTATAGGCTTTTTTTTTGTGAGCTGTTAATTACGTGATAAAGATACGATAGCCATCGTAGTCGTTGCATGCTTGCCTTCGTTTTAACGAAATTTTAACCGGCTACGCTGATTACCTAATACAAACATATCAAAAAAAATGCCAATCACAGGTAGTATTTTGAATCTTATTTAAATAATTGCTTAAAAAACCTTCTTTTTGCAGGTTCATTCGGATTCATGTCAAAAACCCAAAACCCAAAATCCAAACAATTTATTGAGATTAAAGGAGCCCGATCCAATAATCTTCGGAATGTGGATGTCATGTTGCCTAAATCCAAACTCATTGTGGTAACCGGAGTGTCTGGTTCCGGAAAATCATCTTTAATCATTGATACGCTCTATGCAGAAGGGCAGCGTCGGTATGTGGAAAGTCTCTCCGCATATGCCCGTCAATTTTTGACCCGAATGAAAAAGCCTGAATTGGATTATATCAAAGGCTTGTGTCCTGCAATTGCAATTGAGCAAAAGGTTACCTCAAGCAATGCCCGCTCCACGGTGGGTTCTCTTACTGAAATTTATGATTTTTTAAGGCTCTTGTATGCCCGATTGGGAAAAACCTATTCTCCGGTTTCTGGTAAAGTAGTTAAAAAACATGAGGTAAAAGATGTGGTTGATTTTATTGGTCAACAGCAAATGGACACTAAAATTTATATCTCCTTTAATTTACAACAAAATTATCCCGACAGAAGCCTCCAACAGGAATTAGAAATTTTACTTCAAAAAGGCTTTAACCGCATTTTTTGGAATCATGAACTCTACCTGATCGAAGATTTACTGGTTTCAAAAAAAAATATTAAACATAAAGTCACACATTCCGATTATAAATCCTTCTTTATTGTGGTGGATCGTTTAAAATTGGCTGCAATGGATGAGGATATGCAAAAGCGAATTGCCGATTCTATTTTAACCTGTTTTTCTGAAAGTCTGGGAGATTGTACGCTTATTTTTAATGATGAAAAAATCCACCATTTTTCATCGCGCTTTGAGTTAGATGGAATAAAATTTCCTGAACCAAGTCCTCAGTTGTTTAATTACAACAACTCGTTTGGTGCATGCCCTGTATGCGAAGGGTATGGACGCATTATTGGAATAGATGAAAATAAAGTGGTGCCCAATAAATCGAAAACAATTTATGAAGGAGCCATCGCTTGTTGGTCTGGTGAAAAATCCAGTGAATGGCTTACACCTCTGATTCAAATAGCGGCTAAAATAAATTTTCCGTTACACCTTCCTTATCGTGAACTAAGCGAGGCACAAAAAGAAATTTTGTGGAATGGCATTGAACAATTTCAAGGGATCTATGCATTTTTTAGAGACCTCGAAGAAAAACTTTACAAAATTCAAAACCGGATTATGCTTGCCCGCTATCGCGGAAAAACACATTGTACGGCATGCAAAGGTGCCCGATTAAGAAAAGAAGCTTTATATGTAAAATTTGCCGGAAAAAATTTCAGGGATCTGATGTTTATTCCAATTGAAGATTTATTAAAATTTTTCAAAACTTTAAAATTAGATCCAGGCGATTTTGAAATTGCAAAGCGCTTACTGCTTGAAATTACAAATCGTCTCGAAGTGTTGGATAAAATCGGATTGTCTTATTTGACTCTGGACCGACTTTCAAGTACCTTAAGTGGCGGTGAATCGCAACGAATACATCTAACACGTACATTGGGTTCAAATTTAACTTCTTCTTTGTATATATTAGACGAACCAAGTATTGGTTTGCATCCAAAGGATACCGCAAAATTAGTTGAAGCCTTGCATCATCTTCGTGACTTGGGCAACACGGTCATTGTAATTGAACACGAAGAAGAAATAATAAAAAATGCAGATGAAATTTTGGATATCGGACCAGGTGCCGGAATCCATGGTGGAACCGTGGTTTATTCTGGATCGTATAAAGAATTTTTAAATCAAAAAACAAAAAATCTTACAGCTTCTTACATTACTGGAATTAATAAAATACCGATTCCACTAATTCGTAAAACCAATTCAGATCAAATTATACTGGAAGATATAAATTTACACAATCTACAAAACCTAAAAGTTCATTTTCCACTTCAATGTATGATTTGTGTTTCAGGAGTTTCGGGTTCCGGAAAAACCAGTCTGATCAAACATGTTTTTCATCCATTACTCCAAGCAAAATTGACAGATGATTTTCAGGAGGACCAAAATCTTGGAAAATTAAGTGGCGCGTATAAGCGAATTAAGCAGGTGGAATTGGTAAATCAACAAGCCATCGGTCGTTCTTCACGGAGCAATCCAGCTACTTATGTAAAAGCCTATGATGAAATACGGGATATTTTTAAACAACAACCCTTATCTAAATTACGTCAGTATCAACCTAAACATTTTTCATTTAATGTAGAGGGGGGTCGATGTGAAACCTGCAAAGGGGATGGTGAAATTATCGTTGAAATGCAATTTTTAGCAGATGTTAGTTTGATTTGTGAAGATTGCAATGGCAAACGATTTAGCAATGAAATTTTGGAAGTCAAGTACAAGGATAAAAATATATTTGACATCCTTGAATTGAGTATTGAGGAATCCTTGAAGTTTTTTTCAGATAGAAAAGAACTGGTAAAAAAATTAAAGCCACTCAATGATGTGGGATTAGGATACTTAAAGCTTGGACAATCCTCCTCTACTTTGTCTGGTGGAGAAGCTCAACGATTAAAACTGGCCTATTATCTTGGTTTGGAAAGCAGTTCGGATCACATCTTTTTTATTTTTGATGAACCAACTACCGGCTTGCATTTTGACGATGTAAAAAAATTATTATTTGCATTGCACAGTCTGGTAGAAAAAGGGCATACGGTTTTAGTCATCGAACACAATATGGATGTTTTAAAAACAGCCGATTGGATTATTGATCTTGGGCCAGGTGGAGGCCGTCACGGCGGACAATTATTATATGAAGGCACTCCTGAAGGTTTGTTAAAAGTAAAAAATTCACATACCGCAAGATATTTGAAAGCGAAATTAAACGGATAATCAATTAAAAATTAAGAATTAAGAATTAAATTAGGAATACAAATTTCGAATAAATGAGGCGAATAATTTGAAAACACGCATGCAGAATTAATAGGTACGTATAAATTTTGCAAGCAATTTTTTTTGAGCGTCTGTATAACTTATAAAATATATTCCTGCAATTAAGCCTTCTGAATATAATTGAACTCGATACGAAGCATTGGATAGTTGAATGATTTCATCAATGCATTGAATGGTTCTTCCATGCAGGTCCAATATTTGAAAGCCTTTTGTTGATTGTACCGGTTGTGTCAGCTTTAAAATAAATTCATCATCTACTGGATTTGGAAAGATTTCAATGCTTTGCATACCTGCTTTATTCAAGTCTTCATTTTTAGTTGGACCAGGACTAAACTTTAAAATGCGTGAGGAAAATTTAAACTCACCCACCCAAAGCTCATTATCCAGTGCCAGTAACGTTGAAGGCATAAATAATCGATCGCTGCCAATGGCTGGTTGAATATTTTGCAAACTGGATTGACCCAAAACAATCACTTTGGAAAAATCGCCTGCTTCCTCTATGTTTTTCCATAATAATACCTGGTGAAGTCCCCTGTTGGCGATTGCTAAACTGCCTTCAAAGGAAATTGCAGATGCAACAAGATTCAATCGATTGGTTTGAGAAGCGCTTATTTGTTTCCAGGGTGTTTTTATTCCATTTCTTAAATCACTGATTCTAAAAATTAAAACTTGAGACGGCGGACTTTCAGAGCAAACAATCAGATATTTTCCGTCACTGTGCATTTGATTAAATTGAAAACCTGGAAAATCTAAAGATAAAAATGGATTTTCGTTTGAAGATTTTGGTATCCCATTCCAGATCCAGATTTTTCCGTCCCGGTCTGCTAACGAGAAGAAATCCGAATCCAATGCAACGCCTCTTAAATCCTTGAAAATTGCAGTGCCCAAATTTTTTTGAAAAATCTGTTCTGGTTTTAGATGAAGTTTTCCAAGATCATTCCAAATACAAATTTTTTGGACTCCGACCGTGATGAACTGATTTTCAAATAAAGCATGGTCCCAACAAAATCCATCGTAAGAAATCATGGAATATTTATGATCCGGTAAGATTCCGGATTGGGTTGGAATCTGATTATAAATATAAATAGCACGGTCAAAATCAGAAGTGACGATCAATCTGGATCCGTCGCTGGTAAGATTTGGATTCTGGATATAACCAAAACTATCCAGAGTATTTATATTAAAATCATAGGAGCCCAGGGCCCAATCCGGTGATTCTTTATCGTTGCTGGGAATTTGATTGTACACGAGAATGTTATTGCCGTTGTAGTTATTTATATAAATGCGACCATCTGCTTCCGCGATGTCTGGTCCGTCCCCATTTTTATAATATGGAAATTGAAAACTTAAGTCGGGCTGTTGATTTGTTAAACCTGGGATTTTATTGTAGAGGTAATAATTTAATATCCCTCCGGAAATAAATTGACCACTAGAAGTTTGAATTCCTTTTATCCATTCGTCTTGATAGTAATCGTAGGTTTGATTTGATTGCTTAGGATAAGAATACCAAAAAAAAGTTCCAGGTTTTCCATTCACTTTTGCATTATGGTCTCCTACAAAGAAATAGGTTTTGCCATCCGTGCTGACATTTCTTGGGGTTCCAAATTCATTTAAAGCAATGGTATAATCCGGTGTTTGAGCGCTGTGTGTTGGCAAACTATTCCAAAAGAGGATTGCCGCCCCTGTGGTAGCTACTACAGCCAGGCGAGTCCCGTCGGTCCAAACTCCCCAGGGCCATTCATAGTGTTTTGAACTGCCATTGGGCGTTAAAGATGGCAAGTAAATTTCAAGATCAGCCGGAGCCCCGTTAGATTGTGGGAAAGAATTCCAAATCAGAACCCGGTCATTTTCTGTATCTGCAACAGCGATCACTTGATTTCCAACACTGATATTTCCCGGCCAGTTTAATTGATGTAAACCCTTACCCGGATTATTTGATCTAAAGTCGGGCTGTCCCAATACCAAATCGGGCTCCTGATTCCAATGGTCCGGGGCATTCTTCCAAATTAAAACCCGGTTGTTAAACCGGTCGCACACCAGCAAGTTCGTACCATCACTGCACAAACCGCTTGGATGATTAAATACCAAAGGACCCATACAATCATTAAATCCAGCGCCACTAATCATTAAATCGGCAGATTGACCGGTTGTATACCAGTTTTGTTGAGTAAAACTAACAATCGTGACAAAGCAAAAGGCAATAATAAATGGACTTTTCATAATCATTGTATAGAAATCAATTGATCTAACAGTTAATGTCAAGTACGAATCAAAATGAAGCTGGGTTGGTTTAAGAATTTAAATCACCCTGTTTGATATACTTCTTCTCTAGTTATGTTTGACTAAAATAGTATTAAGTAGAAGAATAAAATAGACAGGTAATAGCAGTAGCCGACTTTTTAGAAAAATAATTTAAAGCTAATTATTACTTATTTAATTGTTATTTAATCAATTATATATTACAATAATAAAAATGTAAAATATTTTTTTCAAAAAACTTGAATAATTTGAATGCTCTATTATACCTTTGTGGTGTACTATTAAACTAATACACTAAAACAATAGGATATGATACAAGTAAATGATCTGAGTTTCGGTTACCGCAAAAAACAAGCGCCTTTGTTTGATCATCTGAATTTGGATATTCAGGCTGGGACGATTTGTGGCATTTTGGGTAAAAATGGAGCTGGCAAAACTACTTTACTGCGTTTGATTTCAGGTTTGTTGTTTCCAACTACGGGTACCAGCAGCATTCATGGATTGGAAAGTCGTGAACGACCGGTTTCGATGTTGGCAGATCTCTTTTATGTACAGGAAGAATACGTGTTTCCGGAATTGACTATGTATAAATACGTAGAACTCAATGCGCCTTTTTATCCAAGATGGGATCAACAAAAATTTATTGAAATTTCATCGGACTTTGAGTTGGGTGGAAATCGCAAAATCAAAGAACTGTCTTTCGGACAGAAGAAAAAATTTCTCATTGCTTTTGCTTTAGCTACCGGTAGTAAATTACTTATAATGGATGAACCTACCAATGGTATGGATATTCCTTCTAAAACAATCTTTAGGAAAGTAGTATCTGCATCGCTGGGAGAAGACCAATGTTTTTTAATTTCTACCCATCAGGTTAAAGATGTTTCCAATTTATTAGATCGCATTGTTGTGATTGAAGGAGGTAAAGTCATTTTTAATCAAGACGTATTTTCCATTAGTTCGAAATATCGTTTTGATTTTCAACCCGGTAATGCCTTGCCTGCACAGTATCTCTATGCAGAAACCGTCCCCGGTGGCCACATGCTATTGAATCCACAGGAAAATCAACAACAAGCAACAGATATCGATCTTGAAATTCTGTTTAATGCCATTATTTCTAAAGCAATTTAATCCGTTAAAATACCTAATATGAATTTATCATTCAATTTAAAACGAATAGGCTGGTTATCGAAAAAAGAATTTTTCGAATCCTTTTTACCACATTTTAAAATCATGACTATTGTAGTAAGTTCCTTGGTTCTGATCAGATGCATCGTTGAATACTTTCAAAAAGATATGGGAAACCGCGTGGTTACTTTTGACTATGAAGGAGTCTATATCGTATTTGGTTTTATATATACGATTAATTTATTTAGCGAACTCAAACTATTGTCAACCCGAGCTGATTTTTTAAGTTTACCGGCCAGTACCGAAGAAAAAGTATTTACCAAATGGCTATTTGGAAATGTATTGTATTGGCTTGGAGTAATTCTTGTATTTACTGTATTCTTCCTGGTTCAAAAATTGATTATTGGCTATGGAATGAACAAAACCACAGAGTCCTTTAATCTATTTTCGAAAACAAATCTTACGGGTTTACATTATCTGATTGTAATCTTCAGTGTTTACTTCTTTGGAGCAGCTACTTTCAATACCGGAGCCTGGTACAAAGTAATCCTATGGGGCATCGTATTGAGTCTTGCTTACATGCTGCTGGTCTTTTTATTTGCCTATGCTTTATTTCCGGAAATGCGCGCAGAATTACACGGCACTACCCATGTAAACTATGGGGTCAACAATGCACCGATTGATTTAATGCTTGAGGATTTCTGGATTATCAAATTTGCGAAATTCTTTATCCAATATCTTGCTGCACCTTTCTTTTGGTTTATGACTTATTTAAAAATTAAAGAAAAGGAGGTTTAATATGGAATTCAAAAAATCATTATCAATATTCGAACAAATAGGTATGTCTGTTCAGGAAAATATTATCAATCAGGATTGGCAAGAAGGAGAACGCATCCCATCTGTTAGAGATTATGCAACCAGCATCCAGGTCAACCCCAATACCGTCATGCGCACATATACCTTATTACAAGACCAGGGAATCCTGGAAAATCGCAGAGGCATTGGTTTTTTTGTCGCTCTCGGAGCTAAACAAAAATCAGTACAACATCGCAAAGATCAATTTGCTGAAGAGTTTTTACCAGAATTATTTAAAAATATGGATCAACTGGGAATTAATTGGGACGAAATGAAAAATTATTATCAGAATTGGAAAAATCAAAAGATATCATGAAACTAAGTACTAAACTTTTATTGTCACTTTTTGGGTTGACTATCCTGTTGAGCTTTATCACGATGTTTAGAATTCAACAATGGCATCGGGAATATGACAAAGGAATTTATAAAGGCAATGAAAACTGGATTGAAAAGGAATTTCCACTACAGGAATTTAACAGTCTGGAAGTTGGAAACCATTTTTCAGTAGTCTGGCATCAAGGCGCACCACTGGTTAAAGTAAAAATTGAAGAAAATCTTAAATCTTTCATCAAAGTAGATCAAACTGGAAAGCACGTGATCATAAAATTTGATAGTCTTCCAAATTACCGGACGAATGGAAAGATTATTATTGATGTTTATTCACAATCATTGGAAAAAATTCACCTAAAAGATTTTATGGAATTTAAAACCGTTGATAGCATTCAGGGATCTAAACTCGAATTGGAATTGGAAGACCATTGTGAAGTCAATATGTATATTAAAACCGATACCCTTGTAATTAATATGTATGATTTCTGTGAGTTAAACCTTGCTGGTAAATGTTCTACAACAAACATTCACCTGAACGGTCACTGCCAATTGGATGGAGAAGACATCCAATTCGAACAGGTTGAAATGCAAATGGATGATTTTTCAAATGCAGACATCCGGGTAGGACGGTTTATTAAAGCGGCTTTAAAAGACCATGCGCAACTAAACTACAAAGGGGATTCTGTGGTAGCTGATATCAAAACGCGCGATTTCAGCAATGTCAATGAAGACTAAACTAATATCACAAAATTCTTCTTTAAAAATGCCTGAAATTCAAAAATATTATTGGGAAGCCGGCACAAAACTAGAATATTTGAAATTTGGCAAAATTGATTTTTACAGTATTTTATTTTGTATAATCACATAATTATAGGTCTTAACAAAATTTTAGCACTTAAATAATCGATTTTAAAAAATAAATAATAAGCTATTACAAAAACAATTTCAGGGGTGCAACGTTTCTTTATTGTATCAATCTTTTTAAAGACTTGGTACTGAAACCCTGAGAAATGAAACGCCTGGTTAACTGATTAAATCAGTGCCAGTTTTAAAAAAAAACGAATTATATCAATCCGGATTGGAATAGAACGTCTATTTCGAATAGGATTCTTTACAAAAATTTTAAATATTAAAAATAGATTTATGAAAACTCAAATTACAAAAATTGCAATGATGTTAGGGGTCTTTATGATTAACTTCGGAATGCATGCCCATGCAGCAATTTTACCTTTAAATGGTCCTGAAATCCTTAAAGGTGCAGAACTCACTTTTGCAGAAAACAAATGCCAGATCAAGGATTTTTCTGGAAAATTAAATAAGAAAGTACTCTTTTTAGCACAGGCTGACAATATGAAGTACTTATTTCGTAAAGATGGGATCTCTATGCAACTTGCTAAACCTGCCCAAACGATGGAAGTATTGTCTGATGATAAAGTAATCAGCATTCAGTCTCCGGCAGTATATCAAAAATTAGAAATCAGTTTTGAAGGGATGAACCGCGATGCAGATTTGTATGGTGCTGAAGAATTCAGAACGGTTACATTTAAAAATGATATCAGCAACTGCCAAACCAGAAATTTCCGTAAATTATACTATACTGAAATGTATCCCGGAATTGATTTAAGATACAGCGATTTTGATGCTCGCTTAAAATATGAATTCATCGTACAGCCTGGTTTTAATTATCAGGAAATCCGAATGAAAATTGATAGCGCAAAAGAAATCAGTATTAACAACTTAGGCCAGTTAGTTATCAATACTGCCACCGGTGATTTAGTTGAAGATGCACCGATTGCAATTCAGGAAGGTAAACCGCTATTGGTAAAATGGGTCGTTGACCAACAGACAGTAAGCTTCCGGGTTTTAAATCCTGATTCATCTAAAGAACTATACATACAATCCAGTTTTCAATTCAACAGAAGTCTGGAACCAAAAATCTAATTGCATTCATTCAGAATTTAGATCTGAACCCAAAGCCTGAAAATTTAAAGGTGTAGCAAAAAAAGGCAGCGTGCTGAAAAGTGGGCTGCTTTTTTAATTTTGCAATCCGGCAATTTTGGAATGCTACAATTAACCAATTAGTTTTTAATCAGTACACTCTTTCAAATAAATTCTAAAAAGTAAAATTAAAAATTCACTAGAGTCTGAATTTGTAACTTAATTGACCACCTAATAAATTGTATTGTTCGTGGATGCCTTGATTTCGATTGAAAGAATTGAAATAACTGCAATAGTTCATATCTAAGGAAATGGCACTTCGATTCTTTAATAAATAAGAAAGTCCGACTCCCCCGCTGATGGAAAATCCCAAATGGGTTTTTATTTCCTTTTGAATATCAGTATAGCCATTTTCCTTTGTCAGATAATTTCCACTGGCTTTTGAAAATACATTGCAGGCTGTAGCTGCATTCACAAAAATGGCCCAGGAATTAATTGGTTTTGAATAATTCACTCCTAAACTCCAATCCATCAGATACATTCTCTGATAACTGGTATTGTATATCGTGGTAACCCGCCTTAAATGAATATCTTCTTCAGAAAAACTGCTAATCCCTTCCAAACTAATATGCTCAATGATTTGACCCTTTGGTTTTACCAACTCTTCCGAACTTCTAAAACTGCCCTTGTTTTGGGATAAAATATGTGTGTACCGAATTCCTGTAAATATTTCAAATTGTTTGCTTAATGCCCTAGATAAATTAATTTCTGATTTGAATGCATAAAGGACCTTTGTATTTCGAGTCGGAAATGAATCTGAATTTGCATTAAACCTTCTATCAACCAAAGATTGGCCAAAGCCCATCTGCAAAAACCAGGGTTTTTCCATTGTTTGTGGCTTAAGTCTAACTGCAGGATTTGGTATCGTATTGAGGTGGTCAACCAACAATTTCGAATGAATGATTAATTGTTTAAGTAAAACGGGCAGTGCCAGTACTTCTTCTAAATGTTCATTACCATATAAATTTACTCCATTCATTGCTTGTGGATCAGCCTTTTCAGGTTCCAAGGATTGTAATTCATTTACTGAATTTGGCTTAAAATAAGTATTTGCAGATTCAGTAAGATCAGAAGACTCATGAAAAACAGTTGGCTGAATTTCCATTGTATTGGAATTAATCTGATTCAGTGGTTTCAACTTGCGAGAAGATTTATGTTTTTGTTCATTTGCATTTTCTCTGTAAAAATTTGGGTCAACGGAAGCCTGTTTAGATTGAAATAATGCATCTTTATCATTCTTAATCGACAGCATTTTATTGCTGTCTGAATCTGATTTTCTATCTGCAATAACAGGCTGTGTGTGTAGAAGTCCTTCAGAATTTCTGTCATTTTTAAAAGTGGGATTTAAAAAGTAATAGAGACCTGCGGTTATTATTAGCAGACCAATACCAGTCCACCAAAATATGAAACCACGTTTTGTGCGTTTCTTTTTCTGGATGTCCTTCCACAGTTGTTCTGTATCAACCGGCGAACTGTGTTTTTTCATCCGTTCCTTATATTTTAAATCAAACAGCTTCATATTTTTTTATTAGAACGTGATCCATTGTTTTAATTTTTTCCATCAGCAGTTTTCTGGCTCGATTCAGCTGGCTTCTGGAAGTTCCTTCGTTTATACCTAATTGCTCAGCAATTTCCTTATGAGAATATTCATCAAAAACATACATATTAAATACCTCCCTACAGCCTTCTGGTAATTCGCACACGTATTTAAATAAAAGTTCTAATTGTAGGGTATCCAGAATTTCTGGTGCTATGCCTTCTGGCTCTAAGGCAAATTCTGCAACAAATTCTATTTTCCGTTTACGCTTTTTTAGTTCTTTTAGGGATTGATTGACTACAATCCGATAAATCCAGGCTTCAATGGGAGCTATTTCTTCCTTGTAAGTTTTTATATTATTAAAAATAGCGATCCAGGATTCCTGCAAAACATCATAAGCCAAATGATCATCTGCAAGATACCTCCTTGCTATGCTGAGCATTTTGCCAGAAAAGAAATCCACCAGCTCTTTTTGAACTGATGGATTTCCCTTTTTTAGATCTTCTATATAATGGCTATCAAACAAGTTAATTTTTTAATACTTGACTAACAATTTAAGTTTTAAACCTGAACTTACCTGAAACTGTATTTGGTCCTGTTGTGCCCCAATATTTACCAATAATATATCCTCCAGTTAAATCAAACTGGCTCATTTCTATGTTTAAACATTGATTACATCCGAAGTTTAAACCAGTGCCATTTATCAATGAGCCCTGAAGCATGAAATTTTGAAATGGGACAGCAGTATTTAATCCGTTATAGATAAATCTACTTGAACATTCTAAACCGGATCCATAAAAGTAAAAGATATAATCATTCATACTTGAGCTATCTTGAAAAATTCCGGTATAAAACATCCTTCCATCTTTTTTATAATAATATTCCTGAGAACCGTTATACGAAATACTAACATATTCATCAAATGCAGTACAAATCGTTAAATTGGAAAGCTGTACATTTTTTTGACTTGTTAAGGTAATGGTTGTTGGGCCTGATTCCAAACCATTGGTATAATCAGCTGCTTCAAAGCTGACTGTCTCTCCGCTGTTTAAACAGCTGCTTGTAAAGCTATAGCTGCTGTCCGGATTTACAATCAAATACCTGACACCCTGATTGGATGTGAATTTTACATAGCTCGTTCCCAAATTATTGGGTGGACAAACCTCTACCTTTCCTGTAAATGTATACGTATTTATGTTTTGATTATCAACTTGAATGATTCCCAAATCGGTATCAGACGTTAATACTCCCAAATTTGCTTCATACAATTTTACTTGCATAAACGTATCACAGATTTCATTAATTTGAATTTTTAAGCCAACTCCCGATGGGACTTTCCCTTCAAATTTACCATTTCCATCGGTAACGGCATAACCAGATGGTCCTCCATTCACAGTCACGGTTACCCATAGATTTGCAACCGTTGCTCCTTGTAAGTTTTTAACTTGTCCTTTTAGATTAACGTAATTTCCAGGGACATCACAATTCCAAAAAGAGAAGTGTGTTACTTCAAACTCATAATTTGAATTAACTTTAATTGCTCTTCCTTCTTCTTTCCAAATTCCGGTACTGCTTTGCTCAGAGATATACCAAATGGGCAAACTATTCGGTGCATTTGAAACGATGCTGTTATCGAGATGCATAGAAATTTTAACTTTTTTACCGGAAGCTATTTGAAGAGATTGACCATTGCTACCATACAATTCAGTTGCAACCATTCCAAAAGAAGTTAAGTAAACGGAATTCCCATCAATGTCATAGGCTCTTAGGTCTGCTGGCATCATTGCGCCAAAAAGTGGACTGGTTGGATTCAAATGTCGGGCAAATATATTTACATCGCCCTTGTATTCCAATCCATTGGCATCCACTAAAGAATTTGCAGGGAATTGATAATTGATACCACTAAAAGTAACGGTAGATGCACTTTGTGATGCAAATTGCACAGAGGCTCCTTTAGAAATTAAAAAGAGTTCGATAATCCCCTTATTTGGGTATATCCTTTTGCCCGTTTTAAAATAAGCCGGATGCGAAATTTGCACCAGGTGGCCGGTATTTTTGAGCGGCACATTTTTCAAAAAAATCAAACCTTCAGAATTACTGGTGTGTTGTGTCCCATCTAAAGTCATGACAGCACCAGAAACCAAATCGTTTTTTTCATTTCTAAGTACAATGATTGAATTTGTAGCAATGAGCTGCGTATACTTCTCAAATTCATCATTTACGGTAACTGATTTTTCATCTTTTCTGCATGAATCAAAAATCAGCAAGCAAGCTAAAAAGCAAAGACATTTCCATGTTTTCATAATGTATTTTAATAATAATACCCCCAGCACCCTTAAAACGTTGGAATGAATTGAAAAAATAGTTTATTTTTTTTCTGCGTTTTTACCTAACCAACAAGCTATCAAGGAGTTGGATAGATTTTAAAAACCCATATACATGCTCAGCAATTAAAATAAGATTGGTATTTGATTGCTTAATACTAAAGGCACTGCCAGGTTCGGCTACACGTGCTAGCAGACTTTTAAACAAATCACTTTCATAAAATGGAGAAGTCGGATTGCTAATAAAATAACACTGCAGCTTTTTCTTTTTTAATATAACTCGTTCGAAACCCAATCGTTTGGAAATCCATCGCAAGCGTAAACCGTTTAATAATTCTTCAACTTGGGTTGGAATCGGACCAAAACGATCTTTAAGTTGATTGCAATAATTTTGAATGCCTTCTTCATTTTCAATTTTATCCAAAGCCTGGTATAAATTGAGGCGTTCCTGAATGCTTGCAACATAAGCATCCGGTATTAGCATTTCAATGTCGCTATCGATGACTACATCCCGGATATAGGTCTTGTCGGGTTTATTTTCGTCTTCAAATAATTCGCGGAATTCATTTTCCTTTAGTTCAAGAATTGCTTCCTCCAAAATTCGTTGATAGGTTTCATATCCAATATCCGCAATAAAACCGCTTTGTTCCCCTCCCAATAAATTGCCGGCTCCTCGAATATCCAGATCTCGCATAGCCACATTGAAGCCACTGCCCAAATCAGAAAATTCCTCAATGGTTTTAAGTCTTTTACGTGCATCCATCGTCAAAGTTGAAGATGGCGGTGCCAATAAATAACAATAAGCCTTTCTGTTAGAACGACCGACACGTCCCCGGAGTTGATGAAGATCGCTCAAACCAAATTGGTGTGCATTATTAATTAATATGGTATTGACATTGGGTATATCCAAACCGGTTTCAATGATATTGGTACAAACCAACACATCAAATTTATGATCGATAAAATCTAAAAGAACTTTTTCAAGTTTTTCTGCTTCCATTTGTCCGTGTGCAGCTGCAATTTCTACAGAAGGACATAGTTTTTGTAAAATAGCTGAGACATCTGCCAGACTTTTCACTTTATTATGTACGAAAAATACTTGACCTCCGCGATAAACTTCATGAAGTATTGCTTCTTTTATCAAATTGTCATTATACACCCTCCGTTCAGTATGAATGGGTTGTCGATTTGGAGGAGGCGTTTGAATGACACTTAAATCTCTTGCAGCCATTAAAGAAAATTGCAGGGTACGTGGAATGGGAGTAGCTGTCAAGGTAAGTGTATCTACATTATGCTTTAATTGCCGTAATTTTTCTTTAGATGCAACGCCAAATTTTTGTTCTTCGTCAATGATTAATAATCCAAGATCTTTAAATTTAATTTTCGAATTCAGCAAGCTGATGGTTCCGATAACCAAATCAATTTTGCCTTCTTCCAATTGCTTCATAATTACATTCTTTTCCTTCGTAGTCCTAAACCTGGATAAATAATTAACATCCACCGGAAACTCTTTGAACCGATCAGAAAACGTACGAAAATGTTGCAATGCTAAAATGGTTGTTGGGACCAGGATAGCCACTTGTTTACCATCTTGTATGGCTTTGAATGCTGCTCGCACTGCGATCTCAGTTTTTCCAAAGCCAACATCTCCGCAAATTAAACGATCCATTGGATGCGGTTTTTCCATATCCCCTTTTACATCTACGGTAGCTTTAAACTGATCTGGAGTATCTTCATACATGAATGAAGCTTCTAATTCAGCCTGCAAATAATTATCCGGAGAAAATGCATATCCCTTTGATGCTTTACGAACACTGTATAACTTAATTAATTCCTGGGCTATGTCTTTTACTTTCTGTTTGGTTCGCTGCTTTAAAAGTTTCCATTGATCTGAACCTAATTTACTTAGTGAAGGTTCGGTTCCTTCATTCCCAACAAATTTTGAAATTTTATGCAAAGAATGAATGCTGACATATAGAATATCGTCATTTCTATAAATTAAACGAACGGCTTCCTGGAGTTGACCGTTAATATTAATTTTCTCCAATCCGGCAAATCGGCCTACTCCATAATCCAGGTGGGTGACATAATCTCCTGATTGCAATTCGCGTAAAACCTTTAGACTTAATGCCTGGTCTTTGGTATACCCTTGCTTGACTTTATAACCATGAAAACGAGAAAAAATCTGATGATCTGTATAACAAGCCACCTTCAAGTCATGATCAATAAATCCTTCGCGCAAGGATTTAATTTCCGGAATATATTGAATTGCTGCTTTTAAATCTTCAAAAATATTATGAAATCGTTCGATTTGCGCTGCACTGTTCGTACATATAAATGCTTTATAAAACCTGGAATTTAATTTTGAAATATTTTCAATAAGCAAATTGAAATTTTTATTGAAACTGGGCTGTGCCTCACAATTCACTCGTAAAATTGCCGGCTTTACTGCTGAATCCGGTTTGCAATTATAAAATACTAGTTTGAACTGTTCCAGGCTTTCAACTAAAACGGATGAATCAATGAATTCTCGGTTTTGAACCATTGAAATAAATCGATCTTCGTCATAGTGTTTCATTTTATCAGCCTGGCGGTTGGCTGCTAAAAAACATTTTTCAAAGGTCTCAAGACAGGTATGAATATCTTTTACCCAAATCAGAGTATTCTCAGGAATAATTTCAAAAATATTTTTTCGAACTTCTGATTGAAATTCAGAATAAATAGTTGGTACAATAGAAAAATGTGAAATATTTTGTTTTGACAATTGCGATTCCGTTTCAAACTTTCGAATACTTTCAACTACAATATCATTTAATTCTATTCGATACGGCAAATCAGATGCGTAAGAAAATACATCCAGGATACCCCCTCGAATAGAAAACTGTCCAGGTTCATAAACAAAATCCGTTCGATGAAATCCAAAATCATTTAGTTGAATCAATATTTCATCCAAATCTATGAGACTTCCTGTTGAAAATTCAAGCCTGGAACTCTCAATGACCGTACCAGGAATCATTTTTTCAAATATGGCTTCCGGATAGGTTACAATAATTCGAGCTTCCTTTTTTCCAAATCGGTAAATAGCTTCTACCCGCTGTTGTACCTGGAAATTGTCCAATTCTTCATATTGACCGGGCCGCCTGAATGAATCAGGAAATAAATAAACAACATCCTGGCTAGAAAACTGCTCTAAGTCATTCAGAAGATATGCAGCTTCTTCTTTGTCATTGCAGATTACTAAAGTTGGAATTTTGGATTGCAGAAAGCTAGAAAAAATCAAAAAGCTATCCCTGGATCCACACAGACCCTCTATAATAATTTTTTGATGCTTGTTTTGATCCAATAAGCCAACAAGTTCGGTTGCTTTTGGATCCCGGGTTAAGAAATCATTAACCCGGATTATATCCTGCTCCACACTGCGAAGGTAATGAATTAATTAAAATGAACGAATCCAAATGAACGGTACAA
Organism: Saprospiraceae bacterium; assembly: GCA_016712145.1. Taxonomy (NCBI): domain Bacteria; kingdom Pseudomonadati; phylum Bacteroidota; class Saprospiria; order Saprospirales; family Saprospiraceae; species Saprospiraceae bacterium. Next base: position 2,838,895 of record JADJRO010000001.1, on the reverse strand, counting down.
GACTATTAATTGCATATGCTTTATGAATTTAGCTAATTTATAATTTCAATTTTTTAATCCGTTGATTTAATCTGAATGTGGCCTTATCTTTGAACACCGATTTAGATTGGCTTAATTTCATGGATTCAACAAATTTCTATCCTTCAAAAATTCTTTTAGTAGGAGAATATACCATTCTTTCTGGTAATGCCGGACTGGCAATTCCATATATTAAAAAATTCGCTCACTGGAAAAAAGAAAGTAGTTCGGAGCATGAAATTTTGAAGAACTTAATCTTGTATATTTCAGAAAATCCAACGTTATCAAAATACATTAATCTGTCAGAATTCAGAATTGAAATTGATAATGGCTTGTATTTAGAAAGCTCTATCCCATATGGTTATGGCTTGGGAAGTTCAGGGACACTTTGTGCAGCTATTTTGGATCGTTTTGGAATCAATTTACCACTTCAAGTAGCTGAAATCTTTTCCTTACTTAAAGAACTGGAACATTTTTTTCATGGTCAAAGTTCAGGAGTAGATCCTGCAGTAGCTTATTTTAAAAAACCCATTTACATAGAAAACAATCAGATTCAAATTTTATCATTAAATACAGCAGATTTTATTGAAAACCATCACATTCATTTATTAGATAGCAAATTGGGAAGAAATACAGAAGCGCTTGTAGAAGTTTTTAAAGAAAAATTAAAAAGTGAATCTTTCAAACATTCATTGATTCAAGAACTTGTGCCGGCCAATAAAAATTTAATCAATGCAATTCTTCACAATCAGGCCGATGCAATTTCAAGTAGCTGGGAACAAGTAAGTCGCAAAAGTTTTACACTTTTTGAGGAATTAATACCAGAAACAATAAAATCCTACTGGGAAGAAGGCATGCGAACAGGTGCTTATTATTGTAAACTTTGCGGTGCAGGTGGTGGTGGGTATTTTTTGGTTAAAGAAACGAATGAAGCTGAAAAGCTAATAAGGGAGGAGGGAAAGTGAAGGGCTGAAGCGGCTAGAGGCCAGAGGCTTTAGGCTTGAGATTAAATCTTCAGCTTACCAGCTTTATAGCTTGATAGCTTAACAGCTTAATAGCTTAACAGCTTCTTTGTATCACTTCAGACTACAGTCCATAGCCTTTAGTCCATTTTTTTTGAATGTATAATAAATACCGGTGGAATATTAAATGCTGCAAATTCAAATTCCACATTTCCAAAGACTTGATTGTATAAATTTTTCTGAAAAAGGGAATAATGTATCTGGAGAAATGAAGCACCGGGTTTAAGTAATTTATTACACAGCGTTAATATTTGCAGATGAAATGTTTCCGGCATAATGGCAAAAGGAATTGAAGAAACAATTGCGTCAGCCTGTTGGATCCCCAATTTTTTAAATTGCTCTTCTAAATTTTCTGCTGAATCTAATATTACATGTAATCGATCGTCGTTTAATTCTTTTAACTTAGCACAAAAAGTTTCATTGACTTCAAAAACATACAAACGTGCATCTTTTTTAAGTTTTTTTAATAGATGTTTGGTAATTGCTCCATCTCCGCCTCCCAATTCCACAATAATAGAAATTTCACTAAAATCAAGCATTCCAGCAAGCGCTTTTCCTGCATAATTCGAAGTTTGAATTACGGTGCCCATCGTTTTCATATTTCGGAGGCTTTCCTGTAAAAAACTAAACTTGCTCATTTTTTAAGCCCATTTAAATAGTTAAGATACCGAACTAAATCGGCATTTTCAACTACATGATCGATAATTTGCGTTCTGCTCAATTTGATACCGTCCTTAAAAACAAAAATTTCAGGCTTTTCACTATTTGAAACTTCTAAATTGGAAATAGCTGCAAACGCCTCATCAAAGCTTTTATAGATTCCTAAATAATAATTATAAGCTGCATCTTCTGAATCTTGTTCCATAAAAAATTGTGCATCCGGATTTTTCATATATGGATGATTTAAAACAGCCTGAGATTTTCCTAAAAATAGAGAATAGCTAATCCCTTTTCGCAAGTTATTAAAATTCATTTCCTGGTCCGGAATTAATGCAGCTGGCATGGGCACTTTTACATAATTAATTTGAATTGGATGCTGCTCAGGTACCGCAATATGATATTCGATTCTCTTATTGAATTTTTCTGAAAGCAAAGAGGGTTTCCCATTGATTCTTACTTTTGCTTTTGGAAAAGAAGCACCTAAACCAAATACTTTTATTCTGGTTTTTTCAATACCATTTGATTCCAAATAATTTTTAAGTTCATTTGCTTTTTGAATTGAAAAATAAAGGTTTATGGGCGTTGGAGATTCTTCAAAAGCATGGCCAAACAGTTCAACCGTCAAACCGGGATAAATTCTCATCCATTCAAGTAATTGGGATCCAATTTTTTGATTTTTAGGATCAGAAAATAGCTCTTGTTCTTTATAATAAAAGGGCTCAGCATTTAATTCCTTCCATTCCTGCTCCTTACTAATTTTATATGCCCTGGCATTTTTTCCAAACAAGGCATTTTGGTCATTTAATGCAATGTCTACCAGGATGGTCAAGGGACTTCCTTTAGGCAACTGCAATTGTTCTTCCAGTTCATCGTGAAAAAATGCTTTAAACAAATCGAATCCACCCAGGCTGTTTGATTTTCTATTCGAACTAAAAAAACCTGTCAATCCATCGGTGCTTAATATGAACTGCTTGTCATCTCCTGCAGAATTAATAGGAATTCCTAAATTGATTGGTTTTTCCCATTGTTCTGCTTCAGGATGAAACTTAGTTTTAAAAATATCATAACCACCAATTGCATTTAAATTGTCAGAAGAAAAATAAAGCGTTTGTCCATCATTTGCAAGAAAAGGATTCTCTTCATTAAAAGGACCATTTACAGTCGCTCCCAAATTAATTGCAGTGGTCCAAATAGAATCACGCAAAATTGATAGATACAAATCATAACCCCCATATCCACCCATTCTGCAACTTGAAAAGATCAAAATGCTGTCTTGAAACAAGGTCATGGAATGATCCCCAATTTCTGGATACAGTGGTCCTGTAAATTCTGGATATTTTAAATGCAATTCATCATCATGGAATGGATCATAAATATAATTGCATTTTTGATTCGTGCGGTATTGAATTATAATTGGAGAATTATCAATAAAACCTACTACTGCATCATGCATGCTGCTGTTCCACCCTGCTTGTAAACGAGACATTACGGTCCAAACTTCCCCATGTTCTGTTAACTTAAATACATCTGAAAAATAAAAACCATTTTTGTCATCTACCAGTCCAAGTTCATTTCGTTTACCGCCTACATTTCCTGTTCGCGTGGCACTTAGAAAATAAATTCCATTTTGTGTTTTATGCGGAAAAATTGAATATTCATCATCTCGCGAATTGATGGTAGTACTTAGAGGCACTACAAATGCCATTGCGGGTTTTCTTTTTAATAATTTTCCAGATTTACAGCGTAACAATTCATTTTTGCAAAATGAAACATCTTTATGTTGTTTTGAAATTTGTTGCAGATATTTCTTATAGTATCGTTGTGCTTGATCAAATTCATTGAGTTGTTGAAAAATTTGAGCCTGGCAGAATAAGAGTTTCTTATCATCCGATAATTTTTCAAGTTGTTCAAAGCATTTTGATGAAAATTCAAGATCATTGGCATGATAACTACTCATTGCCGCTTCCAATAAATCATCCTTGTTTTGAGATTGGCTTACCGCTGTGTTTCGGAAAGCTGATGTAGCAGCATAGTAATCCTTAATTTTATAAGCCACTCTGGCCTGCTGCAACAAATTGTTATCTTTCTGAGCGATCAAAGAAGTTAAATTGCTTGTCAAAAAACAAAGACAGGCAATTTCAACTAAAATTCGTTTCCAAAAATAACACATTAAATAGTTTGCTTAAAATCAAATTGCTCAAGATAATCCGCAACTCGCTTGATAAATGAACCCCCTAAAGCACCATCAACCACCCTGTGATCATAAGACATGGATAAAAACATCATGTGCCGGATGCCAATGGTATCTCCCTGTGGCGTTTCAATTACTGCCGGCTTTTTTCGAATTGCACCCGTTGCCATAATGGCAACTTGGGGTTGGTTGATAATTGGAGTGCCCATCACATTACCAAAAGTACCTACATTGGTAAGGGTAAATGTACCCTCCTGAATTTCATCCGGTTTTAATTTATTATTTCGTGCACGTTCAGCCAGATCATTTACTTGATAGGTTAAGCCTGCTAAATTTAAACGATCTGCATTTTTAATTACCGGTACAATTAAATTTCCAGTTGGCAGTGCAGCAGCCATTCCAATATTTATATCAAGTTTTCGAATGATTTGAGTTCCCTGAACAGATATGTTAATCATTGGAAAGTCTTTAATAGACTTTGCAATCGCTTCTATAAATATTGGAGTAAAAGTGATTTTCTGGTTGTATTTCTTTTGAAACAAATCTTTAATCTTGTCTCTCCATTGCACTAAATTGGTAACATCCACTTCCACAAATGAAGTAACATGTGGAGAAGTTTGCTTACTCATTACCATATGATCCGCAATCAATTTACGCATTCTGTCCATTTCAATGATTTCAACATTGCCCGAAATGGATTTTGCTGATTGAGGTGCTACGGGTGAAGCGGTTGGAATAAATTGACTGGGTTGTGAAGGAGCTTGAACTGTTTTATTTTGGGCAATAAAATTCATTAAATCTCTTTTTGTCAGCCGACCTTCCAATCCGGAGCCTGTAATGCCTTCCAGTTGTTGCATAGTAATGTGCTCCTCTTTTGCAATGTTTCTAACAAGTGGCGAGTAAAATCTGGTGGATTCAGATTTTTGAATGCTCTGGGACATTTGCGGAGTTGGCTGAGTTATTACCGAACCAGCTTGTTGAGGAGCTTCCTGGTTTAAATTGGGGACAATGGCCGGAGAATCCTTTATTGTACTTGCAGCTCCGGCGGTTTCAATAACCGCAATGACCTTCCCGATGGCTACCACATCATTTTCTTTAAAAAGTAGTTGGGATAGGATCCCTTTTGCTGGCGAAGGAATTTCACTATCTACTTTATCTGTAGCGATTTCAAGGATGGTTTCATCCAATTCCACTGGATCTCCTGGCCTTTTAAGCCATTTAAGTATGGTGGCCTCCATGATGCTTTCGCCCATTTTAGGCATGATAAGTTCGACTTTCGCCATTTTAAAAATTTGGGTAAAAATAAAACAGATTTGGCGGATTCTGAGAATGCAATTCCTTAATTTAGAAGCTTTTAAAATATAACGAAGCCATAATACAGCTTATAAATATTAATTTTATTAATATTTGATTTTTAACAAGCACTAAGGCCAATTAAACTTCAGCTAATTATTGAATGCTTTAGAAGGTTTGCTTTTTTAAATATTTCCAAAATAAGATCAAGGCAAACGTCGAACTGGCTTCTATGTTCCGGATCCGGTCCCGGGTGAACTGAAATTTTTTAGTTTCAATGGAATCTTTGGTACCATAGGCGATCCAAACAGTCCCAACTGGTTTTTCAGGAGTCCCGCCACCAGGACCTGCAATGCCACTTGTAGCAATGGCAAAATCAGAATTAAATTTCTCGCAACTCCCCTTTACCATTGCAATTACACAGGCTTCACTTACAGCTCCACTGGTTTCTAAAATTTCTGGAGCCACATTTAATAAAGTTTCTTTAATATGATTTTGATATGCCACTACAGCGCCTAAAAAATAATCGGAAGCACCTGGTACGGAACTGATTTGATGCGCTAAGTGGCCTCCTGTACAACTTTCTGCGGTCACTAAGGTCTTTTTACCAGTTCTTAGTAAATTGCCAATTTCTCTTTCAAGACTTGTTTGACCAATTCCGATAATTGCGGTTTCCAGTTCGGTTTGAATCATTTTGATAAAATGATTTAATTCTACTTGAAGGAACTCTTTATCATTTCCAAATGTAGTAAGTCTAACTTTTACTTGTCCTTGAGAAGGTAGATACGCAATCGAAATATGATCCGGCATGTTGCTTAGCAAGGGTTCAATGCGCGAAGCAATTTCTGTTTCTCCCATTCCAACAGTATACACCGTTTGATGTATCATATGCTTACCTGATCGAAATGATCTTAATTTTGGAATTACTGCATGTTGCATAATAAATTCCATTTCATAAGGTACACCGGGCATAGAAATATAAATTTTTCCCTCTTGTTCAATCCACATACCTAAAGCAGTTCCCATTTGATTATCTAACATTAAAGACCGTTCCGGTATATAACATTGATGCAATTGCCGTTCTGTAACTTCTATTCCCCGGGACTTTAAAATTTTTTCGAGATGTTCATTTTGAATCTCATTAAACACAAGAGGCCGATTTAAAAAATCTGCAAGTGTTTTTTTTGTTATATCATCCTTGGTTGGACCCAATCCACCGGTCATTAAAATAATATCAGACTGCTGTGTACTTTCTGCAAGTGCACGTTGGATTTCGTCCTCTTGGTCTGCAACCGTCCACTTTTTAAAAACTTGAAGGCCTTCCTGATACAATATTTTAGCTATGGATGAAGCATTGGAATCAATAACTTGTCCTAACAATATTTCATCACCTATGACTATTAAAGAAATTTTCATTTGCTTATGATTAAAATTCGAATCGCAATCGATCCAAATTCATTCGAATCCCTGTTGTGAACCAAAAACCTGATTGTTTTTTTAAACTGCTGTTTGACGATCTGTAAAATATATTTAAATCAATATAAGATTCAGGAAGAAGCTCATAAGATGTTTCCAAAATAAATGAACTTACTTTTTCCAAAATGCCTTGTGTTAATTCATTATTGAAATCCTTTATGCGGCTGTTGTAATTTTTTAAAATATTTCCTCCATAATTTAAATTATTTTCATCCTGACCCTTGTGAAAATAAATCCATCTGGCTTCAAGACTTAATTTTTCGATTGGTTTATAATTCATTCTAATAATAAATTCCTTAAAATTTGCTCCCAGAGGATGCGCTAAGGCCTGATTAAAATGACTGTAGTTTGCAAAACTATCCCGGAAAGTATAGGTATATGGTCGAACCAGGTTACACTCAGTTTGTAAGTTGAATCTTTCAATACCAAATGCATTCATATACTTGACACCAAGTTGGATACCATACTTATTTCCCCACCAACCATTTTGCTTAATTAATTCCTTTAAAAGAAATTCATCAAACAAGATTTGCCCATATACTGAAACGGTCTTTCTAAGAAGGATCTGTGATTGAAATCCCAGAAACACATTGTCTGGGCTCCCCAGTGAATGCTCAATAAATCTATACAGAATTACCGGATTTAAATATTGCAATTCAAATCCTTTGCTCCGTTCAAATACAACGGATTCAAAGAATCCTATATTCCAATTTTTTGTCAGATTTGCGCTTAAATAATGACTCGCTGTATACTTTTTGGGTAACAACCGATTTCCTTGGCTACCTATTGTTTCCGGACTTAATTCCATAAATAAATTCTGATAATGCAATCTCCAAATATTTGTATTAAACCGGAGATAGAATTGTGGCGCCGAAAAGTCCGATAAAAATAAACTCCGTAAACCATTTCCAATAAAATGCTTGCCATGGCCCAGGCTCATCTGTATGTGTTTGCTGAGATTAAAATTAACTGCTCCTTCTGCAAGCAAATAATCATATCCATGATGAATATTTAATAATTTACTGTTATAAGACTTATATAAACCAGTTCCGGGAATCGCATCGTATAAATTAATAAAACTGTCTACATAATTTGGGACTTTAATTTGATTGTCCGTGATATCTGAATAAATACTAACTTTTTTATCAATTGTGAGCTTTAAACGAATTCCATGCCGGTTTGTAAACAATGTATTACTTTCCTCATTTTGCCAACCACCATGAATGTCAATCAATGGATTTATAGAAAATTGAAAATCCTTTTTATACACGCTAAAAAAATTGCGGCCATCCCGATACAAATAATTCATACGAGATTTTTCCCTAAATTTTTGAAAATAAATTTGGACAGCAGAATCTTTACTTAGGCTTAGCTCATCTACATGTTTACTTAGATAGCTTTCTGCCATCAAAAGTATGTTTTTCTGATCCGTGTTTAAATATTTAAAAACCTGTTCGACGGTCTGAAGCGGACTTGCTGGAATGATAGCAGTGTGGGTGTTGAATAAATTTCCTGTGAGTAATTCAATTTGAGCTATTAGCTGCTGATCAGATTTTAAAGGAAAAACCTGAGCATTCATATGCAGTCCCTGAAAAATCAACCAGACTAACAGATACTTTTTCATACCTTATATTCCAGGAGGTAATTTTTTATATACTGATCGAATTCAAATTTGTTAAAAAAATCTACCTCAATTGGAATTGCATATACTTCTATATGGCTTGTTTCAAAATAATCTTTAAATCCAGTCAAACGGGTTGCATCTTTTTGAGTTGTCAACAACATCTTATTCGGATGTGAAATCTGTTGATGTTTCAGCAAAATTCCAGAAAGTTCAGTTTGCGTAAAATAATGATGATCCTCAAAATTAAAATCAGTTACAGAAGCAACTTCTTTGGATAAATAATTAAGAAGATAAAATGATTGTGCAATTGCACTAATTAAGGTAATATGCAATCCAGGATTTAATACAAATTTTTGTTCAGGCTTTAAAATATTATAAGGGACCCCATATTGAATCTTTGAGAAAAAAAGTTTCTGATGTGGTTTTAGTTGCAACTTCTCCCTCCAAACGGTTTCATCGGGCATTTCATCCGGACATTTGCTTACAATAATACAGTCCGCTCTGGCAGCTCCAAACCGCCATTCTCGCAATCGCCCACTTGGCAACAGATAATCCTCTGAAAAAGGTTTATTGTATTCAGTTAACAGAATAGAGAGTCCGGGTTTAACTGCCAGGTGCTGAAAAGCATCGTCTAATAAAATCAATTTAAGATCCGGTAGGTTTCTCAACAATCTTGGAATCCCAATGGCCCTGCTTTCAGAAACTGCAACCGGGATTTCCGGAAAATTTAATTTGATCTGTTTCGGTTCGTCCCCGCATTCTAAAACACTGGTATCTGATTCCAATAATAAAAATCCCGCTGTTTTACGTTTATATCCCCTGCTTAATACTGCGAGTTCTATATAGTCTTGCAATAAGCGAATTAAATATTCAATGTGAGGTGATTTGCCTGTGCCTCCAATTGTTAAATTGCCAACGGAAATTACAGGAAAACTAAATCGCACAGGCTTAATGAGTCCTGAAAAAAATAAGGCCTGATACAGACTGACGCCAATACCATATAGAAATGAAAAAGGACTTAATAAAATGGCTATCAGTTTCTGCAAAATCAAATTTATAGTTTAAAATGAAAACCTACTTGGGGCAAGCCAAAGGTAAAATTACTTGACGGGCTCCGTAATCCTGGTTTTTTATCTGTTTTTTCTATATCTGTCAATGAATAATCTGGTCGAATCAATAATCGAATCGCGTATTTGTTAAAATTCATTTGAACTCCTAATCCAAGGACCAGCTCAATGGGTAGCGAATTGTAAAAGTCTTTAACATCCACAAGTTTCGGACTATATGGACCAAATACATGAGATCTGGAGCTTTCAGCATTCAAAAGGATGCTAAACTGGAATCCAATTTGACTGATAATCGAAAACTTTTTAGATGGATCCGTTTGGTAATTAAATAATAATGGAATTTTCAGATATTCCAAATCTGTTTTGTAATTAGCCAACGAGTTGCCTTCCGTTACATAGCGTTGTCCCTGAAAACTATATATAGCTCCAGATTCCAGACCGAATTTAGCGTTTAACTGGTAGCCAGTATATAAACCATAAGCTGACTTTATCGTACTTTCAAAGTTAAGCAAGCCCCCTTCATCAAAATCCGTAGATGAAAAAATCCAAGTACTTTGCAATGCAGCGTTTGCCCCAATAAAAAAACGCTGTCCGATACCATTTTGGGTACACCATAAGCCAAGAAGGCAAATAAAAAAGAATGTGTTCTTCATATGAATTATTTATTTAAAAAATCAAGTTCAACAAGAGCGATGAACATGTTTCATGGGGTGATTGAGGATTTCATTTCCGATCAGACAAGAACTGCATTTTTTTTCCATGCAATAACAGCGGTATAATTGAATTCCACCTTGACTCTGACCGGCGTGATCCATTGCAAAATTAAAACTTTTCCACATATATACAATATTGTTTTTCTCTGCTTTAAGACTTTGCAGCCAATCCAATGCCCGTTGGCAATAGGCAGGTTTTTGCTGAACCGTGCCATATGCAAATAAAAATGGAATGACCACGTTAATTATCAATATTTCCTTTGTTTGTTTGCCAATAGCAGCCAAATTTCTATACTTTGAGCGTTTTGAGAATCCAACATGATCTTGCCAGTATATTCCTGGCGAAACATCCAAAATCAAATAAATTGATTTTAAATCTCTGGCCTCTACTATGTGTGAAAATAGATGGGGCATTTTATACAACAAAGCAGTCAATTGTGCAATGCGTAAGGATGGAAAATGCGCTGGTCGCAAGCGCAATAATTTCCATTGAAATGCATCCATAGCTTGTAAATCAAATTTCAATTGCTGATGTGTAAAGTTCCTGGAAAGCATCTTGAAATAATCATCCTGACATGGATCCGAGAGCAATCCGGACACACCAAAAAACAAAGATTGCAATTCAATTAAATCCGAACAGTTTTTTAACACAAGCTGGCGTGAAATTTTTGTGGTCAAACTATCCATGGCACCAGAATTTACCGGCGCGACCATATAATGAGCCAGTTTCTTATAGAATAAATCTTCCCAGTCCCATTGATTTTGTAATAAATCAGCATTGATATTTTCTGTTTTTAGCTCCAGTCGCTCCACCATCATTCGCTCAATCTGTATGGATTTCAATTGAGCTGAAATGCCATCAATAAATGAATGACAAGCGATAGAATGGTTTTGATTCATTAAGTTTTCATACCGATCCAATAGTTCCTGGTCTACATAGTTTTTTAATTCAAGACAGGGTAAAATACGCTGCTTAAACTGCACATCTTTGTCGTGGTCCCAGACGATGTGCAAGATTATATTTTGATAATTTGGATCATTATCATGTTGGTGTGCAAGCCAATCAGATGACTTGATATGAATTTCAACATGGCCATTCCAAATAATTCCATCTATTTGGATTTTGGCAAATAAAAAATCAGGTCCCTGGTTTGTGTTAAGCAAGCCCGGATTTATCACAGCCACAGGAAGTCCATTGGATAAAAACAAGGGCTTATCCAATACTGTTTTAGACCTCCAAATGAATTGGATCAGGTCTTCTCGCATAGATTAGAATTTAGGTGTTCTTAAAAAATCGTGTTATCTGTTTACATGTCCATTTATTTTTTATCAAATACTAAAAACGAATAATTCATTTCATTTAAATCATCTTTTGTGTGATGCTGCTCAGAAATCAAGGTCCACTCATTCATTTCCAATTCCGGAAAAAATGTATCGCCTTCACAATCGATAGCTACTTTTGTTATATAGAGCCGATTCCAAAGATGCGCAGTTTGTTTGTAAATTTCACCTCCGCCGAGAATAAATAATTCCGATTCCCCTGATTTTTGAGCGAGATACAGGCCTTCATTGATTGAATGAGCTATTAAACAATTTGAAACAATAAAATAAGGGTCCCGTGTAACGATAATATTGGTTCTCAATGGCAATGGTTTTCCAATACTCTCATAACATTTTCTTCCCATGAGGATACAATGTCCTTTGGTAACTTTTTTAAAATACTTTAGGTCAGCAGGCAAATACCAGGGGATTTGATTTTCAAAACCAATAATCCCTTTAGGATTCATTGCAACAATACTCGAGATTTTCATGTCTTGGGTTTTTTGGAAACGAGGTCTATTTTCATCATCTTTTCCTGTAAATCCATTCTACTAATTTTACGTTTCAAGTATTTTTCAATCATCAAAGATGCGATCGGTGCTGCTACGTTTCCTCCCCATCCTGCATTTTCGACATAAACTGCAATGGCTATTTTCGGATTTTCACGTGGCGCAAATGCAAAAAAAACAGAATGGTCATCTCCATGTGGGTTTTGTGAGGTTCCCGTTTTTCCACAAGTAACAATTTCAGGATTGTATGCTTTGGATGCAGTCCCTCCCCGAATTGCAAGTTCCATCCCTTCAACAACGGGTTCAAAATAGTTTTTGTCAATTGGAACCGTATTTGGGGTTCGGTATTTTTCTGGAATTAAAATAGATTCACTATTAAATCCTTTAACCAGATGCGGTGTAAAAAAATACCCTCTGTTGGCAATGATCGCGGCTAAATTAGCCATTTGAATGGTGCTGAGCAGCAATTCACCCTGACCAATTCCTACGGAAACAAAATAGGTGGAACGCCATTGATCTGTTTTATACAAACGAGTATAATATTCTGACGTTGGAATAAATCCACCGCTTTCTGTGGCCACATCGGTGTATAAAGGTTTGCCCAATCCAAATGCGTTTAAATACTTAACCAAAAGATCCAATCCAATCTGCGGTTTATTAAAGCCTTTGATTTCTATTAAATCTCTGAATGTTTGTATAAAATACGAATTGCATGAATGCTGAAGTGCTACCGAAAGTTTATATGGAGCTGGATGATTGTGACAACCATAAGATACATTTTTATAATAATAAGCACCCGAACAAGGATGCGCAGTGTGTTCATTTAACACGCCTTCCTGTAATGCAATTAATGCCAAAATAGGTTTGAATATAGAACCGGGTGGATATTTTGCATTAGAAGACCGATCAAATAATGGTTTAAGAGAATCTCTAAGCAGATAAGCATACGCTAAACCTCTGTTGTTTTGAATGGAAAGTAAATTTGGATTATACGTCGGTGCAGTAATTTGGCATAAGATTTCACCTGTGGAGGGTTCGATAGCAACGATACCCCCAACTTTATTTTTCATCAGGGTATCTCCAAATTGTTGTAATTCCAAATCAATCCCTAGAATCGCATCCAATCCTGAATTTGCTTTTCGGTCCAACTTGCCGTATTCAAACGGTCCGACTTCTCGTCCCAGATTATCTTTTAATACAAATTCGACCCCATTGGTGCCCCGAATTTCCTCTTCGTAAAATTTTTCAAGTCCTGCAGTCCCGATATAATCACCCGGCTTATACAAACCATCCGATCGATCAATATCATCTTTATTTACTTCACTGATATATCCTAAAAAATTTGAGCCATGTGGCTGAGGATACTCACGAATGGATCGGAGCAATCCATCAAACCCCGGAAACCGAAATGCATTTTCCTGAAATGGAAGAAATACATCCAGCGGAATGCTTTTCAAAAAAACAAATGGAATCGATTTACTGTATTTTCCTGACTTCCAGTCTTTTTCCATATTTGACTGAAATGTTTCTTTGCTTATGTGCAAGAGTTCACAAAACATATTGGTATCCATCGATGGACTAACGTCCTTATACGTAACATACAAATCATACGTCGGATAATTTATAACCAAAATTTTACCATTTCGGTCATAAAACAATCCTCTTGGTGGATAGATAATGTTTTGATTTAATGTTATTGAACTTGCCTTATTCGAATAATAAGGATTGAATAATTGAATTTTAGCCAGAGTGAAAATCAAACCAATTGCACTGCAAATAAGAAATCCCATAAGGATTTGGTAGCGCAAAACTCGTTTATCTTCCATGGGCATCAATTGGATTTAAAACTATAAAACAATTGAAGTAAGAAAATGATAATCGTCGATACAAAAAAACTTAAAATAGTTTTCACCATGATTTCTCCAATATAAACAAAGGTGAATACCTGTAAAATAAAATAAGAAAGGAAATAAACCAACAACAAGCTACTTGCATATTTTGCAAACCATATAATTCCTAAATCACTGATTGTTGGACTCATATCCAATTGATAGCCATTTTTAGGTTCAAAAATCCGAAACATCAATGGCCTTAGAACCACCATCCATAAACATGCACCTGCGTGTACACCGGGTGACATGTAAAATAAGTCCACAATAAAACCAACGATAAAGGCTATCAATATTATAAAAAACTGTGGGATTCGAAATGGCAAAGTCAACAAAACAACCGGATAAATAAGAATAAATATAAAATTTTGATTACTTCCACTTAAATGAATTTCTTTTAAAACGAAAACCTGCAATCCTATATAAAACAGGAATCGAAGCGCCGTTGCCATCCAGATATTATTCATAGTGCAGGGATTTTTTTTCCAGTCCTTCCTTCTCCCCTTTGTCTTTATTTAAAACGACATATACCTGATCCAGATTGGTCATTGACTGACTGAGTTTAACATTTATTTTATAGGTGAAGGATCCTTCCTCTTTTTTATATACATCTACGACACCAATCATTAAATCCTTTGGAAAAATCACTGAATAGCCGCTGGTTACTACCGTATCACCCAATCGTACATCCGCATAATTTTGAATGGCCATCAAATTCATAATAGCGGGATCCTTTCCATTCCAAACCAAGGGTCCGAAAAATCCACAACGCTTTAATCTGGAGCTGATGTTGGAACCACTATGAAGCAAAGACATGACCAAAGCATAAGATGCACTGGTATCTGTTACAATTCCAACAATTCCTTTGGATGTAATCACTCCCATTCCGGGTGCAATGAGATCCTTGCCCCCTTTATCGAGTGTAATCATATTATTTCTTTTCTCGAGTGAATTGTTAATTACCCGAGCTTGTATGAGTTGATAGGAGGCCAGCACATTTTCAATGAGGCTGTCTGGGTTTTGATTTTTATACGGTCGATTAATTTGTTCACTTAAAAGACGTGCATTTTCATTTGCTATGCTATCATACCGTGCGCGCAATCCAAAATAATCAATGGTCTTTTGATATTTATTTTGAATTCCACTGGCCATCAGTTGATATGAATGGAGGTAAATTTTTTGTTGACTCTGGTTAAATTTTACCACCCAAAACAGACAGAGCGCCTGTAGGAGTACAAACAATACTGCTGAACCGTTTTGGACAATTATATTTAGAATTCTCCACATGGCTTATCGCTTAGCTCATTGCTAGATCAATAATAAATGGCAGACATTGCAGTTAAATGCTCTTCCGGTCAATGAGAAATGAAAACCGGTCTGTATTTTTTAATGCAATACCAGTTCCTCTCACAACGGCTCTTAAGGGATCTTGTGCTACAATTACAGGAAGTTTAGTTTTTAATGACAAGCGTTTATCCAAACCTCTTAATAAAGCCCCCCCTCCTGTCAAATACAATCCGGTGCGATAAATATCTGATGAAAGTTCTGGTGGTGTTAATTCAAGTGCCTTCAAAACAGCCTCTTCAATTTTCATGATTGATTTATCAAGTGCTTCAGCTGTTTCTTCATATTTAATAATAATCTGCCTTGGGATCCCAGTCATTAAGTCCCGGCCATTAATTGGATATGGATCCGGAGGGTTATCAAGCGTTTTCAAAGCAGAACCGATGTGGATTTTCATTTGTTCAGCCGTACGTTCTCCAATCAACATATTATGTTCCCGGCGCATGTAATCTATGATATCTCCGGTAAATTCATCTCCTGCAACCCGTATGGATTGGTCGCAAACGATGCCCGATAAGGCAATTACGGCAATTTCTGTTGTTCCCCCTCCAATATCAATCACCATGTTCCCGATAGGCTCTTCCACGTCGAGGCCAATGCCAAGAGCTGCTGCCATGGGTTCATGTATTAGATAGGTTTCTTTAGAATCTACATGGTCTGCTGAATCAAAAACCGCTCTTTTTTCAACCTCGGTAATCCCGGATGGGATACAAATGACCATTCTGAGATGGGTGAAAAAGCGACGTTTGGTTCCGATCATGTTGATCATCCCTTGAATCATTGCTTCGGCTGCCTGAAAATCGGCAATAACACCATCTTTCAAAGGTCTGATCGTTTCAATGTTTTTATGGGTTTTTTCATGCATTTGCATGGCTTTATTGCCCACTGCGATTACTTCGCCTGATTTTTTATCTATAGCAACAATCGAGGGTTCGTCTACAACGACCTTATCATCTTGTATAATTAAGGTATTGGCAGTTCCCAGGTCAACAGCCAATTCCTGAACAAATAAATTAAATACTTTCATTTATAATAAACTGGTCTAAAAAATAAACAATAATCAATCCAAAAAAGGGTAAAATTAAAAATCGTGATGATTTTCAGGGAAAGTCTGCAAAATTACAACAAATTCAGCAAATCAAACAGCTCCAGCTGTTACCAAACTCATGGTTTCAGGATTCAAATAGCGCTGCCCCAATTCTCTTAGTTTTTCTGAGTCTACCGTCAAAATAGAATCCATCAATTCTTCCATTGAAGCAGTTGAACCAT